>NZ_JAEKNS010000002.1:0-11991 GCF_016464765.1 Candidatus Aeolococcus gillhamiae
GGAGTGGATGTTGCCGGCTCCGGCGCGCGCCAACTGCGCGACCACAGGAGACTGAGCCCGCGCGAGCGCGCTCCGGCGCTGACCCACCAGCGACTTGGTCGCCGGCAGGGCAAAGGCCTGTTGCTTGAGGACCACGATCACGCGGTGAGGCCCGGCTTGATCCTGCGCCGCCGCGGCGGCGGCCCCGACGTGTGCGCTGACCAGCAGCGGCGCGCCGACGAGCAGTGCCAGCCCCGCGCCGGCCCAGATCAGAACCCTGCCGTGCAAACGCAGCTGCGACCTCCGCTCGAACCTCTACTTATCAGGTGACTGCGCCCGGTGGCGCGGCACTGTATCGCTGCCGCGCTCTCGGCGCACCCGTCCTAGCGTCGCGAGTGGCCGGTGGCTATCAGAGCGATGACCTGACCCGGGTCAGGCGACGTCGCGGAGCTTCTGCGCCTCAGCCAGTGACTGCAGCTTCTTGAGCGATTGGTTCTCGATCTGCCGGATCCGCTCGCGCGTGACGTTGAAAGTCCTGCCCACCTCGTCCAGCGTCCGGGGATGCTCCCCACCCAGTCCGTAGCGCAGCTCGAGCACCCGGCGCTCGCGGTACGACAGGTTTTCGAGCGCCTCGCGCAGCGCTTCCTTGGTCAGGATCTCCGCGGCCCGCTCATAGGGTGACTCGGCGCGCTCGTCGGCGATGAACTGACCGAACTCGGACTCCTCCTCGTCGCCGACCGGCTTCTCGAGCGACACCGGAGCCTGCGCCGAGCGCTTGATCGACTCGACCTCCTCGGGCTCGATTCCCGTCACTTCGGCGATCTCCTCGGCGGTCGGCTCGCGGCCGAGCTCGGTCACCAGCTTGCGCTCGGCCCGGCCGATCTTGTTCAGCTTCTCGACCACGTGCACGGGGATGCGGATCGTCCGGGCCTTGTCGGCCAGGGCGCGAGCTATCGCCTGGCGGATCCACCACGTGGCGTAGGTGGAGAACTTGTAGCCGCGGTGGTAGTCGAACTTGTCGACGGCGCGCAGCAGGCCGAGGTTGCCCTCCTGGATGAGGTCGAGAAAGGGCATGCCGCGGCCGAAGTACTTCTTGGCGATGCTCACCACCAGGCGGAGGTTGGCGGCGGCGAGCAGGTGCTTGGCGTCGTCGTCACCCGCCTCGATGCGCTGCGCGTAGAGCACCTCCTGCTCCTTGGTGAGCAGCGCGACCTCACCGATCTCGCGGAGGTACATGCGGACCGGGTCGTCGAGCGACACCGCGGTGCTGACGTCGACGAGCGCCGGTGTGTCCTCCTCCTCGTCGGCGTTCTCGACGCCCTCGCCGGCGATGGCGATGCCGAGCTGGCGGAAGGCGTCGAAGAGGCGCTCGAGCGCGTCGGGCTCCAGCTCCATGTCGGGGAAGGCGCCGACGATGTCGTCGGCCGGGAGCTCCCCGTGCTCCTTGCCGCGCACGATCAGGCCCTCGGCGGCGACCACCAGGGGGTCGACCGCGGCACCCGTGGCGCGCGTCGGCGTCAGCGTCGCAGTTGGCATGCTCTCTCCGTTCCCAGACCCAAATCCCGCCTTGCGGCGATCCCTTCCCCGTACAGGGTGACGGATTTGCGTCCGGTTCTGCGTCGATCCTACGCGCAGCGGGCCATTCCGGCGCTACCCGTCAGCGTTCGGTGACGCTTTCGTGCTCGAGGAGGCGTCGCTTGGTGGCCAGGCCGTAGTAGTAGCCGCCGAGGCCGCCGTCGCTGCGGACGATGCGGTGGCAGGGCACGAAGAGGCAGATGGCATTGCGGGCGCAGGCCGAACCGGCCGCGCGCATAGCCCGCGGCGCCCCGGCCCGCGCGGCGAGCTCGGTGTAGCTGACCGTGGTTCCTGGTGGCACCTCGCGCATCGCCGCCCAGACCCGGGTGTGGAAAGGGCCGCCGGGCTGGCTGACCGCCACCTCGTCGAGCGCGCCGATGTCGCCCGCGAAGTAGGCGCGCAGCGCGCTTGCCGCCGCCGTCTCGCCGCGGCGGATCGGGTGGGTGCGCAGCGGAGGAGCGAGGCGGTCGCGCAGCTCGTCGA
The DNA here is from genome assembly GCF_016464765.1 of Candidatus Aeolococcus gillhamiae. Lineage (NCBI taxonomy): Bacteria > Bacillati > Candidatus Dormiibacterota > Candidatus Dormibacteria > Candidatus Aeolococcales > Candidatus Aeolococcaceae > Candidatus Aeolococcus > Candidatus Aeolococcus gillhamiae. Next base: position 2,038 of record NZ_JAEKNS010000002.1, read on the forward strand.
GGTCGGCGGTGAACGAGGCGACGTGCAGGCACTCCTGCGTGCCAATGAGCGACATGTCGCCAAAGGGAGTCTCGACTGTTGTGGTGAGCAAGGTCATGCGGCTGTCTCCGTGGTTGTCGCGGGCACTGACATCTGGTTCCAGAGCTGGACGGTGGCGTAGGCGCGCCAGGGGCGCCATCTCTCGGCGCGCTCACGCAGCGCTGCGGCGCTGCCCTCGCCCGAGCGCGCGAAGGCGCGCCGCAGGCCGAGATCGCCGGCGGGAAATGCGTCCGGGTCGCGGAGCCCGCGCATGGCGATGTACGCCGCCGTCCACGCGCCGATCCCGCGCACCGTGAGCAGCTGCGCAGCAACCTCCACGCTGTCGGCGCCGGCGCCGAGGTCGAGGTCACCGCGCGCCAGCGCTCCGGCGAGGCGGCGCAGCGTCGCCGCGCGCTCGCCGGTGAGACCGAGACCGGCCAGGTCGGCTTCCGCGATCGCTGCGGCGGACGGGAACAGCCGAGTCACGCCGTGGCGAGGCTGCGCCAGCGACGCTCCGAGCTGTTCAGTGAGCCGCGAGGCCAGCGCGGTGGCTCGGGCGACGGAGACCTGCTGTCCGAGAACCGCACGCACCGCGATCTCGTCCGCGTCCACGCAGCCGGGGACACGCAGCCCGGGATGTGCGGTCACCAGTGGCCGCAACAGAGGATCGGCGCAGAGGACCGCCGCGATCGCCTGCGGGTCGGCGTCGACATCGAAGAGCCGGCGGCAGCGATCGACGGCGGCGCCGAGGTCGCGCACATCGTCGAGCCAGAGCCGCACCACAAGCTGCGCGGTCTGCGGCTCGAGCTCGACCACCGCGGCACCGTGGGGCAGCGCCAACGAGCGGGTCAGCGTCGCCGTCGTGCACGCCTCGACGCCAGACACCGCACGTTCCGCGAAGAACCTCAGCAGCGACGCGCCGTCGAATGGTGGACGCACGCCGAGGCGGAGCACCAGGGCGCCCTCTCCCGGGAGTACCGCGCCGCCGCGTCGGCGCAACGCGGTGGGAGCGCGGCCGGTGCCGGAGAGCACCTCGCTGTTGAACTGCCGCAGCGAGGAGTAGCCGGCGGTGAACGCGACGTCGGTGATCGGCAACCGCGTCTGTTCGATGAGGGTGCGCGCGGTCTGCAGGCGGCGCATGCGCGCCAGGGTGAGCGGTCCAGCGCCGACCGCTTCAACGAGGACCCGGTGGAGGTGACGTTCGCTGACCTCGAGGCGACGGGCCACGGTCGCCACGCCGGCACCTCCGTCGGCCGCACCCGAGGCGATCAGGCGCAGCGCGCGATCGGCGACCCGATCCCCGGCCGCCGCCGGCTGCAGCCCGCCGGGCGCGAGGTGCGGGCGACAGCGGAGGCAGGCACGGAAGCCGGCCGCCTCCGCCGCGGGGGCGCTGGCGTAGAAGCGCACGTTGGCGCGCTTGGGGGTCTGCGCCGGGCAGATCGGGCGGCAGTAGATCCCGGTGCTGGTGACCGCGGTGAAGAAGCGCCCGTCAAAGCGCGCGTCGCGGCTGAGGAGAGCTCGGTAGCAGGCCTCGAAATCCTCGTGCATGAGCGCAGCATGAGGGGTCGCCGGCAGCACTCGCTGGCGGTTTTCGGACCTATCGTCGCCGCCGGGCTCAGGAGGGCGAGAAGAGCGCGAACACCGCCCCCTGCGGATCGGCGACGACCGCGAACCGCCCCATGCCGGGGATGTCCATCGGTGGCATGTTCACCGTGCCGCCGAGCTCCTTGACCTTCTCGGCCGACTCGTCGGAATTGGTCACCGCGAAATAGACGAGCCAGTGGGCAGGGATGCTCTCCGGCATCTGCCTGGCATTCATGTCGTCGCAGCCGGCGACCGTCTTGTCGCCGAGCTGCCACTGCACGTAGTTGTTTTCGCCCTTGGCGGTCCAGCCGAAGATAGCACCGTAGAAGCGGGTGGCGGCCTCGACGTCGCGGGTGCCCAGCTCGTTCCAGGTCAAAGCGCCGGGGGCGTTGAATAGCTCCGCCCCGGTGTGGTCGCCGTTCTGCCAGACGCCGAAATACGCGCCGGTGGGGTCCTTGAAGATCGCCATCGTGCCCGAGGTCATGACCTGCATCGGCTCGACGATCACCTCGCCGCCGGCGTCGCGCACCTTCTGCGCGGTGTCCGCCGCGTCGGCAGTGCGCACGTAGGTGGTCCAGTTGGGGTGACCGCCATCCATGACGGGCCCCGAGCCCCCCACCAGCTTGCCATCCTTGCGAAACATGGAGTAGCCGCCGTACTCCGGCGGCGCCGGATCATCGTTGGTCCAGCCGAACAGTGTCTGGTAGAAGGCTCTGCCGGCGTCGACGTCGGTGGTGGAGAGATCGACCCAGGTGGGCGTGCCGGGCGGGTGGGTTTCGTCGGCCATGGGTTCAGCACTCCTTCTCGTCGGTTAGACCGTGATGATGACCTTTCCTGTGGCGCGCCGCTCATCGATGATGCGCAGCGCCGAGACAGCGTCATCGAGCGGGAAGCTGGTACCGATCAACGGAGCAACGCCGCCGCTCTCGATCATCGGCTCGAGCGCCGCGGCAGTGGCCGTGAAGAGTCCGGGGTCACCGCCGAGCCACGCACCCCAGGCCACTCCCACAACGGAGATGTTGCGCAGCAGCAGCCGGTTGGCGGCGACCGACGGGATGCGCCCCTCGGTGAAGCCGACGACGAGCAGCTTGCCGCCGGGAGCGAGGCAGCGCAGGCTCTCGTCGAAGCGATCGCCGCCGACCGGGTCGAGGATCACGTCGGCGCCCCTGCCCCCGCCGAGCGAGCGCAGCTCGGCCGGCCAGTCCCCGCCGCTGTCGACCACGCTCGTGGCCCCGGCGCGGCGCGCGACCTCCGCCTTCTCCGCGCTGCTGGTCACGGCGACCACCTCGGCGCCGAGAGACCGCGCCACCTGGATCGCGGCGGTGCCGACGCCTCCCGCCGCACCGTGCACAACCACAATCTCTCCCGCTTCTACGGCCGCGCGCTTGCTGAGGGCGAAGTGGGCGGTGTGGTAGTTGAGGATGAAGCCGGCACCCTGCTCGAAGCTGAACTGCTCCGGGAGGCGGCACGTCATGCCCGGGGGAGCGACGGCGACTTCGGCGAAGCCACCCAGCATGGTCACGGCCATGACCCGGTCTCCGGCTGCAAAGCCACTGCCGGCCGGAGCCTCGCGCACCGTCCCCGCCACCTCGACCCCGGGAACGAATGGGACAGGTGGTTTCATCTGGTACAGCCCGCGGCTCATGAGCACGTCGGGAAAGCTCACCCCGGCGGCGACCACGTCGATGAGCAGCTGGCCGCCGCTCTCCGGCAACGGCAGGTCGGCGGCCCGCAGGCTCTCCGGGCCGTCGAGTGACTCGAACCGCTGGGCTCGCATGGGCGGGCATGATCGCACGGCCAACCCCGCCACGTCCGACGTCGCCGCGAGCGCGTCTCAGCGGGGCGCGTAGGTGCTGACAGTGCCGCCCCCGCCCGTGATTACCAGGGACGATCCGGCCGCGCACGTGTAGGAGTCCGTCGCCGAGCCAGGGTGCTGGCTCTGCACGACCGCGCCGTCCTTGGAGAGCGTGAGGGTGAGCGTTGTGGGCTGATCGAGCTTGACCGCGACCCGCCCCCGCGTCGCGCTGATCGTGCCGGTCGCGGTGCCGGACTGGGCCAGCTTGTAGGCGCTGCCACCCGCCGCTGTTCCCGTCAGCGCAGCGGTGTTGCTGTCATCGGTTCTGATCGCACCCGTGGCGGCGATGGTGATCACCTCGCCTGCTCCACCGGACAGCGTCACCGGCGAGCCCGCGATCGTGATGCTGCCAGTGATGTTGGTGCTCTTCCACGTGCCCACCAGGCAGTGGTCGAGCACCACCGCGGTCGGGGTGGCCGTCGCATCGCTCGGCGAGGAGCCGCAGGAGCACGCGGCAAGTACCGTGGCACCGGCGACAACGATGAGGAAACGGCGGTTCACTCCATCCTCCCATGAGTCGGTTGCGCGACAATCATGGGACGCGACGCCTTCGAGGAGGTCTGCGTTGTACCGCGCCGGCCCCAGACCAGGGCCGAGGAGGATGGAGCACCGTGATGGAGATGACCCCAGCCGCAGACGGAACAGACGTTCCGCCGCGGAGCGCTTCCTTCGAAGAGAAGATGGCGTACTACCGCTCGCAACACACCACTCCGGGGGTGCGCGCCACTCACCTCGTGGGCATCCCGGCCGTCGCCGCAGCCCTGCCTCTGATCGTCGCCCGTCCGCGGGTCGGCGTGCCGCTGTTCCTCGGCGGCTGGGCGCTGCAGGTGCTCGGTCACAAGGTGTTCGAGAAGAACAGCCCGGCGCTGACCAAGGGCCTGTTCACCTATCAGTTCTGCGGCCTCGCGTTCTGGTGCGAGGAGATGGCGGATCTCATCGCCGGACGCTCCCCGTTGACCGGCGGCAAGGGCTCCGACGATCGCGACGACCTCGGCGACGTCGCCGGCATCCCGGTGGGAGATTTCGCCCAGGTCCTCTGAGCGGCTGCACTCGACATCAGTGCAACGCGATCAACGCCACGGCTGCAGCGGCGAGGACCAGCCCGGCTCCCTGCTGACGGGCGACGCGTTCCTTGAGCACGCCGCGCGCCAGCAGGAGCGTGGTGGCGGGATACAGCGAGCTGATCACCGCCACCAGCGCGAGCAGGCCGCGGTGAGTGGCCAGGACGTAGGCGAGGTTGGCCGCGAAATCGGTGACCCCGGCGATCAGGGACAGACGCAGCGCGCCATCCGTCGGTAGTGCGGCGGTGCCGCGCATCGCCGCAACCGCTGTGAGCACCAGGAGGATCAGCACCGACGAAGCACGCTGACCGACGAGCGGCCAGGCGCCGCCGTTCGAGCCCGTCTGCGCGAGCAGGACGTAGAAGCCGCCGAAGCTGACCCCCGCGCACAGCGCGGAGATGACCGCCCCGCGGCGCAGTCGTGCGCCGCCGTGCGTCGGTTCGCGGCCGATGAGGAACATGGCGGGGACGGCGAGGACGATGCCGGTGACGGCGAGTGCTCCGGGGCGTTCACCACGGATGACCCCAACCACGACGGGCACCACCGCGCTGAGAACCGCGGTCAGCGGCGCGACCACCGACATTGGACCGATGGCCAGTCCGCGGTACAGCAGAACCACGCCGAGAAGACCGACCGCCCCGGCGGTCACGCCCCACGCCATGTCGCTGGCGCTGTACGTCGATCCCGGCAGGAGCGCGACGGCGAGCACGGCAAGCAGGAGGCTGAACGCGTTGCTGACCAGCACCACGGCGGTCGCGGAGACACGACGGGCCGCAAGACCTCCGCTGAAGTCGCTGACCCCGTAGCAGAACGCGGACACCAGGGCAAGCAGGGCGGCCATCGCGCGCGACTCTGCATCAGTTGCGGCGGCTCCGGGTTTCCACGCCACGGGAGTGCGCATGCCAGCGTCAGGCATGATGCGTCAACGCTTCCTCCGCCGCGCGCACACCGACTCACCCAGCTGTTCGCTGGCCTCGTGCTGTACGGCGCCAGCGACGGGCTGCTGCTGCTCAGCGGCCTGGGTGTCGATCCCTGGGATGTGTTTCATCAGGGTCTGTCACGTCGCATCGGCATCGCGGTGGGCACGTGGGCCATCCTGGTCGGCGTGGTGGTGCTGGTTGCGTGGATCCCCCTGCGTCAGCGCCCCGGTCTCGGAACGCTCGCCAACGTCGTCGTGGTGGGGCTGGTGATCAACCTGGTGCTGGCCACGGTGCCAGCACCGCACGGGCTGCCGCTGCAGCTGCTTGCCATGGTCGGTGGGGTGCTGCTCAACGGCGTGGCCACGGGCGCGTACATCGGCGCCGGGCTGGGACCCGGCCCGCGGGATGGCCTGATGACGGGCCTGGCGGCGCGGGGCTGGTCTCTCCGCGCCGTCCGCACCTCCATCGAGCTGGTCGTTCTGGTCGCCGGCTGGTTTCTCGGCGGTGCCGTGGGCCTCGGGACGGTGGCCTATGCGCTGGGCATCGGTCCGCTCGCGCACCTCTTCGTGCCGATGCTCGCCATCGATCGTGCTGCGCGATCCGGCGACGAACATCGTCCGTAGAGCGGCGACCTGTTAGGCTTCTCCGAGATGTGGTGCCGATTTGGGCGCCACTGCCCTTCTTGCGGTTCCTCTCCCCGTTGCACAACGGGTCCCCCAAGCCAGGCAATTGACCAGAGCTTCGAGGGGAAGCGCAGAGCCTTGCGGCTTCGGAGAGACATGACATCGTTCGCTGACCTCGGTGTGCGTCCGCGCACCCTTCAATCCCTGGAACAGGCCAGGATCACCAGCCCGCTACCCGTCCAAGAGGAGGCGATTCCGGTGCTCGTCGCCGGCCGGGACGCCGTCGCCGAAGCCCCCACGGGCTCGGGCAAGACACTCGCATTCCTGATCCCGATGGTCGAGCGCCTCGCCGGGCACCGACCGCACGGCGGGCCCCGCGCGCTGATCGTCGCGCCGTCGCGCGAGCTCGCCAACCAGATCGGTGCGGTGCTTCGCACCGTCGATCGGGGGCTGCGCATCGCCATGCTCTACGGCGGTGTCGGCTACGGTGGACAGCTGAGCGCGCTGCGCAGCAGCCCCGACGTGGTCATCGGCTGCCCCGGGCGCATCCTCGACCTCGCCGGCCAGGGCAAGGCCAACCTCGCATCGATCGAGTACCTCGTGCTCGACGAGGCCGACGAGATGCTCGACCAGGGGTTCGCACCCGACGTCGAGCGCATCATCGCGCTCACCCCGGGCACTGGTCCGAACCGGCGCCAGACCGTGCTCACCTCGGCGACGATGCCGGCCTGGGTGCAGAGGATGATCGACCGCCACCTCGTCGACCCCGCGGTCATCAGGGTGTCCGCGCAGGGTGAGCCCACCCTCGAGCACGCCATCCTGCACGTGGAGCGCGCCAACAAGGTCGACACGCTGTCGCGCCTGCTCCGCCGCCACACGGGTTCTGCGCTGGTCTTTCACCGCACCAAGCACGGCGCCAAGGGCCTGGCCCGCGACCTCAACGCCCGTGGCCACCGCAGCGCCGAGCTGCAGGGGAACCTCTCCCAGAACGCTCGCGACAGGGCCGTCGCGGCATTCCGCAACGGCCACGCCGACGTGCTCGTCGCCACGAACGTGGCCGCCCGCGGGCTGGACATCAGCCACGTGGCCATGGTGGTCAACTACGAGCTCCCCGAGACCCCGCAGTGGTTGACGCACCGCATCGGCCGCACCGCGCGCAACGGCGCCGCGGGACGCGCGTTCACCTTCCTCACCCGCGAGGACTCTGAGAAGTGGCGCAAGCTGCGCCGCCTCGGCGCGCCCGAGCTTCCCGGCGCTGACACCGAGCACCTGCTCAGCACCGGTGACATCCGCTTTATCTCCAGCCCGCCGATGGGGGTGCCGAGCTCGGCGCCGCCCCGGCGCCCGCAGCGCGGGCCGACCGGCAACGGGTTTCACCGCCGCCGGTCGCGTCCCTCCTCGGTGCGCTAAGGGACTGACCTCACGACGCGACCTCAGCCGCGTCGCGCTTGCGGATCTTGTTGCGCTGGTCGGCGTTGAGGACTCGCTTGCGGAGCCGGATCCCCTTCGGGGTCACCTCGACCAGCTCATCGTCCTCGATGAAGTCGAGGCTCTCCTCCAGTGACATGCTGCGTGGCGGCACCAGGCGCACCGTGGCGTCCTCGGTGGAGGAGCGGATGTTGGTCTTCTGCTTCTGCTTGGTGACGTTGAGGTGCATGTCACCGGGGCGACGGTTGAGGCCGACGATCATGCCCTCGTACACAGTGGTGCCCGGTCCGATGAAGGGCTGGCCGCGCTCCTGGAGGCCGAGCAGGCCGTAGGCCACCGCGGTGCCCGGCTGGCTGGCCGTGAGCACGCCGTTGCGCGTGGTCGGCGGCAGACTGCGCCAGCGCTCCCAGCCGAGCAGGCGTGTGGACATCACCCCGGTGCCGCGCGTCAGGGTGAGGATCTGGCTGCGCAGGCCGATGAGCGCCCGCGTCGGCGCGTGGTGCACAAGTCGTGCCCTGCCGGCCGCGTCGGTGCGCATCGACTGCAGCTGCCCACCACGCGACCCCAGCGTCTCGGCGATGGCTCCCACCGCGTCAGCGTCACAGTCGATGGTGCATTCCTCGACCGGCTCATGACGATGACCGTCGATCTCGCGTGTGATCACCGCCGGGCGCGACACCTCGAACTCGTAGCCCTCGCGGCGCATCGTCTCGATGAGGATTGCGAGGTGCAGCTCGCCGCGGCCGCTGACCTCGAAGATGTCGGCTGTCGGCCCGTCGGCGACGCGCAGCGCCACGTTGGTGAGCAGCTCGCGCTCGAGGCGGGCGCGCAGCTGCCGCGAGGTGCTGCTCAGCGTTGCCTCACGGCCCGCGAGCGGCGACTGGCTGACGGAGAACTGCATGCGCAGCGTCGGCTCCCCCACCTCGGGGCGGGGCAGGGGCACCGGGTTGTCAGCGTCGGCCACCGTGTCACCGATGGCAACGTCGGCGAGGCCGGTGATGTAGACAATCTCCCCTGCCGCGACCTCCTCGACGGGAATGCGCTGCAGCGCCTCGACGGTCATCACCGTGCCGATGCGCTGGCGCGGGCCGATGCCGGCCTCCGTGCAGCAGACCACCGCAGCACCCACCTTGAGCACACCCTTGTTGATTCGGCCGAGCGCGAGGCGGCCGCTGTAGTTGTCGTGGTCGAGGTTGCTGACCAGCATCTGGAACGGCGCGTCGGGATCAGCCGGTGGCGGCGGCACGTGCTCGAGAATGGTGTCGAGCAGGGGCTCGAGCGTGCTGCCGTCGCGGCTGAGGTCGAGCGTCGCCGTGCCCTCGCGCCCGTTCGTGTACACGACCGGCGCGTCGAGCTGCGCAGCGTCGGTGGCCAGCTCGAGGAGCAGGTCATGGGTGGCCTCGACGGTCTCGGCGGGACGCGCGTTGGCCCGGTCGATCTTGTTGACCACGATGATGGGACGAAGTCCCAGCGCCAGCGCTTGGCGCAACACCACGCGCGTCTGCGGCATTGGACCCTCGGCGGCGTCGACGAGCAACAGACACCCGTCGGCCATGCCGAGGACACGTTCCACCTCGCCGCCGAAGTCGGCGTGGCCCGGGGTATCAATGATGTTGAGCTTGACCCCGCGATAGCGGATCGACGTGGTCTTGGCGAGGATGGTGATCCCCTTCTCGCGCTCGAGGTCACTGCTGTCCATGATCAGCTCGCCCACCTGCTCGTGGGCGGCGAAGACGCGTGCCTGCTTGAGGAGCGCATCGACGAGCGTGGTCTTGCCGTGGTCGACGTGCGCGACGATGGCGACGTTGCGCAGATCCGCACGGCGGGGCATGGCGTTCTGGAGTGGCGGCATGCCTCTATCCTCGCCGACCCAGCGCCTCCAGCGTCCTGGCCCCCACCCGCGTTCGCTAGCATCGAGCGCGAATGAGTGAGATCGCCGCCGAGGTCACCGACCTGCTGCAGCGGCTGATCCGCAACGGCTGCATCAACGACGGAACCCCGGACTCCGGGCAGGAGATCCGCAGCACCGAGCTTCTCGCCGACCATCTCCACGGCTGCGGCGTCGAGATGACCACGTTCGAGTCACTGCCCGGGCGCGCATCGCTGCTCGCCCGCCTCGAGGGCACCGATCCCGCGGCGCCGACGCTGATGCTGATGGGCCACACCGACGTGGTGCCGGTGGACCCTGAGGGATGGCGGCGCGACCCTCTCGGCGGCGAGCTCGTCGACGGCGTGGTGTGGGGGCGCGGCGCCATCGACATGCTCAACCTGACCGCCTCGATGGCGGTGGCGACCCGACGCCTGGCGACATCGGGGTGGCGTCCGCGCGGCACGCTGCTGTTCCTGGCAGTCGCCGACGAGGAGGCCGGGGGCGCGCTCGGCGCCGGCTGGCTCGCCGAGCACGAGCGCGAGGCAATCCGCGCCGATTACGTGATCACCGAGAACGGCGGTGTGCTGCAGCACAC
>NZ_JAEKNS010000102.1:0-6736 GCF_016464765.1 Candidatus Aeolococcus gillhamiae
GGGGGTCGGCCAAGGTAACGGAAATACCGGCAATGAGGTGATCTTGAACTGAGTTGCCGGTGGGGCTAAGGTGCTGCGCTGAGTAGGCCTGTTGTTAAGGAGCGCGATACGTGCCGCCACTCCTGGTGTTCCGATCCTCAGGTCCGGGGCGACGTGCTCGGTGTCGACCCGAGGTGGCGGTAGATCGTTTTCCGGGACACGTGGAAGGTCTCGGCGATCTCATTGACGGTGTACTTGCGCTTGTTGCCCGGGCCTGTGTCGTCGTACATCTGCCGGGCGATGGTGATCTGGCGGGCGGTCAGCTTGGCTTTGCGGCCGCCGGTGCGGCCACGTGCTCGAGCGGCTTCCAGGCCCTCGAGGGTGCCCTCGCTGATCAAGTCCGCCAGCATCTCGTCCATCGCTCCGATGACGTGGAACAGGAACCGCCCGGCTGGGGTGGTGGTATCGATGCCCTGTTTGAGCACGACCAGGTCCACTCCGCGTTCGGTGAGCAGGGCGGCGACCTCGGTGAGGTGGCGGACTGAGCGTGCCATCCGCGACAGTCGGGTGACGACCAGTTCGTCGCCAGCGCGCAGGTAGTCCAGACACTTGTCCCATTCCGGACGCCGAGCGAGTCGCCCGGAGGCGGTGTCGGTCCAGATCCGCTGGCAGCCGGCAGCGCGCAGTGCGTCGAGTTGGGAGTCGTCGGTCTGCGATCGAGTTGACACCCGTGCATATCCGTAGCGCGCCACGTTCAGATTGTGTCGTAAACGGTACTTCTCAGCTAGATATGACCCGTTGTTTTCGCCCACTGTTGTGACCCAGTCATGACCAGGAGAAACACCGAACGCTCAAGATCGCGTCGTCCTGGGTCGCAAACGACCGATTCTGGGACGATCACCTAGAGAGGCGAGCCGGCGAACGCGACCCATCACCTGTGAGCCCCTGCGTCGGTATGCGCACGGACACACTCATCCCACCCCGCGCCTGCCTCTGTGAATGCCTCAAGCGTGGGCTTGATAGCCGCAGGCACGCGAACCGCGCCAGCCAGCGCGTCCAACGTCTTTAGACCGTCACCGGAGTTGATTATCACCGTCTCCGCGGCGGGGTCGAGCTGCCCGGCGGCGAGCAGCTTGCGCAGCACGCCCAGTGTTACGCCCACCGAGGTCTCGCCGAAGATGCCCTCGGTGGCGGCGAGCAGCCGGATCGAGTCGACGATCTCGTCGTCGCTGACGTCGGCAACTGCGCCGGCGGTGCGCCGCACGGCGTCGAGCACGTAAGGTCCATCCGCCGGGTTCCCGATCGCGAGCGACTTGGCGATCGTCGCGGGCATCACCGGGCGCACCACGTCGTGGCCCGCGGCGTACGCGGCGGACACCGGCGAGCATCCGGTTGCCTGCGCTCCGTATATCTTCCATGCCGATTGCTCGACCAGGCCGAGTGAGACCAGCTCGCTGAAGCCCTTATCGATCTTGACTAGCTGGGCGCCGGACGCGACCGGGACCACGATCTGATCGGGCAGCCGCCAGCCGAGCTGCTCGGCGATCTCGAAGGCGAGCGTCTTGGATCCCTCGGCGTAGTAGGGACGCACGTTGACGTTCACGAACGCCCAATCGTCATGTTCGCTAGCCAACTGGGAGGCGAGCCGGTTCACGTCGTCATAGGTGCCGTCGACGGTGACAAAGGTGCCGCCGTACACCGCGGTCGCGATGATCTTCTGTGGCTCCAGGTTGGCGGGCACGAGTACGACCGAACGGATGCCGACGCGAGCGGCGGCCGCCGCGACGGCGTTGGCCAGGTTGCCGGTGGACGGGCAGGCGAGCACCGTGAAGCCCATCTCGGTGGCCGCCGCGAGGGCCACAGCCGCGACGCGGTCCTTAAACGAGTGGGTCGGGTTGCCGCTGTCGTCTTTGACCCAGAGCCTGCGCATGCCCAGCACCTGGGCCAGCTCGTCCGCCCGAATCAGCTGGGTGTACCCGGGCCTCGTACTCGGGCGCTGCGCAATGTCGGCTGGGACAGGCAGGAGGCTGGCGTAGCGCCAGATGTTCTGAGGTCCGGACTCGATGTCGGCCCTGGTCAAGGGCGGGTAGTCGTAGGCGACCTCCAGCGGCCCGAAACAGTCTTCGCACGCATAGTGCGGCCCGAGATCGCTTGTCTTGCCGCACTCTCGGCAGGACAGGTGCGTCGCGTAGCCGAACCGGGTCGTCTCGGGTGGCGCGGATGTGCTCATGCGGCGAGGCCTTTCTTCCCATCTCCCCTGTGGCCACGGTGACCACGGGCCGACTTGGCACCAGTCGAGGCGCTGTCACGCCGACAAGAGCCAGATCCTGCTGATAGGTGGTCTCAGTGGTGCGCGGTCGTAGACCGGGCCAGACGACGGCGCAAGGTGACCTTCGTGGCCGGCCACTCGGCGGCGATGACCGAGAACATCGCGGAGTCGCGGAGCAGGCCCTGCTCCCCGGGCGCGTGTGATGGCGACCAGTGGCGAAGGACGCCCTCGAAGTGCGCGCCCAGTCCCTCGAGGGCGCGTCGGGAATTCTGGTTGCGGGCGTCGGTCTTGAAGTCGACCCTGACCACGCCCCAGGTTTCGAACGCGCGCTCAAGGAGCAGAAGCTTCGCCTCTACATTGATGCCCGTTCGCTGGGCCGAAGCGCCCAACCAGGTCCAGCCGATCTCGATGGCGCACAGCTTGCAACTGCCTGGCCAGAACCGGGGATCCCAATAGGTCGTGCACCCCACGGCCCGCCCATCGCTCAAGCGGATTTGGGCGAACGGTGCCAATTTGCCGGCCTCGGCCCGTGCAAAATGCGCGGCAAGGAAGCCCGTCACCTCCCCGCCGCGGGGTACACCGGTGAAGCCGTACGCGGCGCGGTCTTCCTCCGCCGCGACGGCTAGGTCTTCACTATGGTCTATCGAGAGCGGCTCCAGCCGGACCAGGGAGCCGTGCAGGGTCGGGACGTCAGCCAGAACGTTCACGTGTGTTCCTCATCGATCCTGGCGTTGGCACCTTGCGGCGAGCGCAGGTTGCCGGACCGTCACCGGGCCAGGTCCCTCAGATCCTCTGGATGATTACAGGACAAGGACCATAACCAACGACGTCGCCCGGGGTCAACTGATGGTCAGCCGAAACTCCCGCCGCCCGCGCAACGCACCATCCGGCGCCGTTACGCCGAAGGTGACGTGTCGATCGCCGACCTCGCCGAGGAATACAGCGTCGGCCGCTCCACGATCCATCGCGTCATCCACCGGCCATCGATACCGGAACCAGACGCTCCGAGAGCATCCCGCCACCGTCACCCCAACGACCTATACGGCGCGTCCCGGTCTGCTCATTCTTAAGTGACCGTAGCGTTCGGCACGACGTTGTCGCCACAATGCTTCGAACAACCTCACCTCTCCTGACCGGATTTATGCGGCGGCGGGCTCGGCGTCGAAGTCGACCTCGGCCAGCGCGGGATCGAACGCGTCGGGTGGGATGTGTAGTTCGTCGGTGGCGTAGGCGCCGAACCGGCGGATGTGCCCGACCAGATACGGCGAGAGCTGAGCCAGGTCCTCCGCGGTGATCTGCCAGCCCTCGGCGATGAGCACCCGGATCACCGTCATCATGTCCACCGCGGTGTGGAACACGACCAGGTCCGCCAACAACGAATTGAACTTGATCGATTTTTCCTGCTCGGTGGGGTCGTTGTCGGCGATGACCCCGTTGTTGCCGAACCGCAACCACGCCGAGAACCCGTTGTAGGACTCGGCCTTGTTGGTCGCCGCGGTCACCCGGGCCCGCAACGCCGAATCCCCCAGGTAGCGCAGCAGCGCCACCGTGCGCATCACCCGCCCGACCTCCCGGAACGCCTTGTAGATCTGGTTTTTCCGGGAGTTCGACGACAACCGGCGCATCAACGTCACCGACGACAGTGTGCCCTGCTGGATGGAAATACCGATCTTCATCAAATCCACCCAATGATCGCGGATCAAATCCCAGTCGATGACGTTGCGCCCCGGGTCGCTGAACAACGCGTCGATGTGGGTGTAGCAGGTCTGCGCACTCGGCCGGAAGAAAAGCAGGTCCTTCCAGTTCCGGATGCGGGGAATCAGGTCGAACCCGAACAGGTGCGCCAGGGTAAACACCGGGAACGACTGGCCTTGCGTGTCCGCGTGGATCGTGTCCGGCTTGATATCCGACGTGTTCTGCAACAGCCCGTCGATAAGGTAGATCGCCTCCCACGCCCCACAGTTAATAAATCTGGAAAATAAGACGATATAGGTATCGGAAACGTAATGGTAGGCGATTCCTCCGATCCCACCGTATCGGATCGAGGATTCCGCGAGGAGATTATCAATATAGGTGTCGATCTGCGTGCCGTCCGCCGCGACCGCGGTCCCGTCGCCCCAGGCCTTGACCACGTCCAGCCGGGCGAACGCGTTGATCACGTCGGTGGTCGCCTTGTTCAGCTTGGCGATCGTGACGTGCCGATTCGCGGTGGCCGACAGCTCGTGCGCGGAGATCCCGGACAGATGGTTCGCCGCGTCGGCGTAGGTCATGTTCACCCCGCACACGAACGTCGTCAGCGCGTACCGGCCCTGGGGGTCTCTCAGCTTGGGATCCGATCCCGAGGGCGGACCGAAATGACGCCACCACTGCAGCCAGAACGCGGTACGGGCCACGATCCCGATCAGCGACCGTTTCGGCATCCGCGCCTTAATCGCCGCCAGCAGCGCCGCGGCGCCGTCTGAGGTACCGCTGCCCACACGCCGTTTCAGCGTCGGCGTACCCGAGTCGTCGATGACCAGGTCCGCGTTGTCCGGGTAACCGGTGTCCAACTCGGCCGCCGCCCGCTCCAACCGGCCCCGCAGGTCAGCGGTGAATTCCTCCGCAGTGGCCGGCAGGCCAGCCTCGTGGCAAAAGTCGGCCAGCTTGGGCTGGCATTGCTCCCAGGACAGCAGCTTCGCCGCCCAGTTCGCGTACTCGATGGCGCCCGCGACCGCGACGTCCCCGGTGCGCAGCTCCTCGGCCAGGTAGGTGAACACGCACGCCTCGAAATGCCGCCGCGCCAGCATCCCTGGCCGTGCGCGGTTCCGGATCACCTTCTGCCAGTTCCCCGACGCGAACGAGGTATCGATCTTCGTCACGATCTCCTCGCCCTCCTGGTCGAGGGTGACGAGGTGGTCGGGGATGTAGTCCCGCGTCAGTGTCCAGTGCTCCAGGACGTGTGCAAGGGCGTCGAGCACGCTGGCATCGGCCGAGGTCGCCTCGAACCGCAACCGGCCGGCCAGCTCGAACATCACGGCGCGGTCCTGGCGGAAAAACCGCTGCACCAGCATCTCGTGGTTGTCGCCGTGATAGGCCGACACCTCCTCGATATCAGCGAGCTGCGCCGCAAGGCCTCCAGCGGCCGCCACCTGGGTGCGAATCGCGCCCAGGCCCTCGGCCTGGATCTTCAGCGCTCGCACCACCGACACCAGCGCCTCGCCCTGCGCTCCCACCAGCCGCAGCGCCGGTGACCCGCCATCCTCGGGGACTGGTCCCGACCCCTCGGGGCGCTCACCACCGGGCTCGGTCACCCCGGACAAGGTCAGCAGCGCCTGGTGGGCCATGGTGACCGCGGCCGCCTCGGTGGCGGTGGTCACCCCGTCCGGGGCGAGCTGCTCAAGCACCGCCTTGTAACCACCGATCAGCCGCTCGGTCACCGCCCGCTGCCGCAACCGAATCTCCTCCAGCTCGGTCTTGGCCTTCTTCACGATCACCGCGACCCGCTTACACAACATCTCCGCCAGGTCATCGCGCGCTCTGGCCCGGGCGGTGTGCACCAGACAAGCCAGCAACACCACCCGCTTGACCGGGTCATAGTCACCCAAGGTCCCCGCGTCCTGCGCGGCGGCCTCCGCCGCGAAGTCCGCGATCTTCGACTCGGCCACACCCTGAAGCCACACTGCGGTGTCGCCGAGCTCGTCCACCCGCCCCAGATACTGCGACTGCTCCTTAAACCGCGACCACGACGGCCGCTTCGCCGGCTTCTTCATCCGGGTGAACAGGCTCTCGCTGCCCGCACCCCCCACCTGAACTACCGCCATCAGCCCGACCCGCTCGCCCGCACTGATCCGCCCGAAAATCCCGGAGATGATGTCCCGGTTCACCTCACCGCGGATCGCCGACGCCAGCTTGTCCAGCACAGTGAACCCCAGCAGTTCAAGGGACTCCGCGACCAACATCTCCAACGCCACATTGATCAAATCCGGCGGATTGTTCTTCACCACCGCGGCCTCCCGGATCGCCTCCGCGGCGACCTCGCGGGCCCTGGCCGGGTTACAGACCACCCCCACCCGCTTGCGGATCAAACCACGGTGATGCCGCTGGGTCCGATCACTGCCATACCCCACAGACACGTCCGCACCAAGATCCAGACACCGCCGGACATGATCGACCACCACCCCCGGAACCTCGTCCTGCTTGGGGAAACGACCCATCCGCTGGAAACACTTCAGCGCGAGCACCAACCCCAGCAACGCCCCATCCGACTCGGTCGCCCCGCCCGCCCACTCAACCTCATCGGCCGTCGGCGTGTAGAAGACATGCAGCTCACGCGCGGACAACAACCGCGGGAACCTGGGATACGCAGTCCGTTCGATCGAGGTCAACGCTGACCGCCCTCGCGATCGCCCATCAGCTAGGGCGGGAAGCTACCAACACCCCCTCACCAGCCAGAAACCGCCTCAAGATCCACTCATTGCCGGTATTTCCGTTACCTTGGCCGACCCCCTA
>NZ_JAEKNS010000126.1:0-27928 GCF_016464765.1 Candidatus Aeolococcus gillhamiae
AGAGTGAACAGTCAACCCGGCGCCGCCGACCAGATCTGGTACGGTTGCGCGCGGTTCCCGGAGGAAACAAGTGAATGTCATCGACCTGCTCCAACGCGAGCAGGAGAAGCCGGAGGTTCCGGTTCTGCGCTCCGGCGACACCGTGCGCGTGCACGTGAAGGTCGTCGAGGGAACCCGCGAACGCATCCAGGTGTTCGAGGGAGTGGTCATCGCCGTCAACGGCACCACTGGGCTGCACACAAGCTTCACTGTGCGCCGTGTTTCGCACGGCGTCGGCGTGGAGCGCACCTTTCTTGTGCACTCTCCGCGGCTCGACCGCATCGAGGTTCTTCGCCACGGCGACGTGCGCCGGGCCAAGCTGTATTACCTGCGCGAGAAGGTGGGCAAGCGGGCCCGCATCCGCGAGCGACGTGAGCCGATCGGCGGCTCGTCGATGACCAGCCGCCGCGAGGCCGCTGACCCGGCCGTGGTTCCTAGCGACGGCGAGCTGGTCGACGAGCTCGACGAGATCCCGGTGAGCGAGCCGGACGGCGCACCCGAGGAGACCGTCGAGCCCGCGATGGTTGAGGAAACGGCGCCGGCCGCCACCACACCTGCCAAGGGAAAGCCGGTCGAGGTCGCCGCCGGGGACGCGGAGACCGACAACGGCTGACCGCGTGCGTCGCGCTCCGGAACAGCTGCCCCCCGCTCGCCCGCTGCGCGAGCGGGTCGGCCACGCCGGCGAAAACCTGGCCCTGCATCACCTCAAGGAGCAGGGCTTCCGCATCCTGGCCCGCGACTGGCGCAGCCGGATCGGACAGATCGACATCGTCGCGGAGGATGGCGAGACCCTCGTCCTGGTCGAGGTCAAGGCGCGTCGCGGGGTCGGCTTCGGCCTGCCCGAGGAGGCCGTCGACGCGCGCAAGCGTCACAAGTTGCGCCTGCTGCTCGAGACGTACCGCTCCGCGACCAAGCGGCAGAAGCAGCCGTGCCGCATCGACGTCCTCGGGCTGGTGCTCGACGAGCATCTCGCCGTGACGCGCTGCGAGCACATCAGGAACGCCGTCCAGGACGACTGAAGCCCGTTCGACATACACAAAGCAGTGTATGTATCATACGCCGCATGCTCGCCCGCGCCACCGCCTGCAGCGTTCACGGCCTCGCCGGCGTCCCGGTGATGGTCGAGGCAGATGTGGCCAACGGCTTGCCCTGCTTCACGATCGTCGGTCTCACCGACCGCGCCATCCAGGAGGCGCGCGAGCGGGTCAAGGCTGCGATCCGCAACTCCGGCTTTGAGTACCCGCAGCGGAGGCTCACCGTGAACCTAGCGCCGGCCGAGGTCCCCAAGGAGGGGACTGGCTTCGACCTGGCCATCGCCATGGCCATCCTGTGCCTCGACAACAGAGCGCTGCGGCTGGACGGCCAGGCGTTCATCGGTGAGCTGGCGCTGGACGGGTCGGTCCGTCCGGTCACCGGCGTGCTGCCCATGGCACGCTGCCTGCGAGCAGCGGGAGTGCGCCGGCTTGCCGTCGCCGAGGAGAACGCCGCCGAGGCCGCGCTCGTCGACTCGCTCGAGGTGGTGGGCGTGTCGTCGCTGCCCCGATGCGTCGGACACCTCGACGGCAGCGCCCCACTGCCCCTGGCCTCCCCGGGCGAGCCGCCGCCGGCGGAGGAGACCACCGACCTGCGCGAGGTGCGCGGCCAGGAGCAGGCCAAGCGCGCGCTGGAGATTGCGGCCGCGGGTGGCCACAACCTGCTGATGGTGGGGCCGCCGGGGAGCGGAAAGACCATGCTGGCGCAGGCGTTCTGCTCGCTCCTGCCCGACCTCGACAGTCACCAGTCCCTCGACGTCGCCGCCCTCTACTCGCTGCGCGGGGCGCTCCGCGAGCGTCCGCCCACCGCCACCCGACCGCCCTTCCGTGCGCCCCACCACTCGGTGTCGCGCGCCGGTCTGATCGGCGGCGGTAGCGGGCTGGCCCGCCCCGGTGAGATCAGCCTCGCGCACCATGGCGTGCTGTTCCTCGACGAGGTCTGTGAGTTCGCGCGGAGTCACCTCGAAGCACTGCGCCAGCCGCTCGAGGAGCGCACCGTGAGCGTGGTTCGCTCACGCGGCGCCGTACAGTTCCCGGCGGACTTCATGCTGGTCGCCGCCGCCAACCCGTGTCCGTGCGGACACCTGGGCGACGAGACCGGGTGCACCTGCACGCCGCGCGCGCTCGCGGAGTACTCGAGCCGGTTGAGCGGGCCCATCCGCGACCGCATCGACCTCGTCATCGATGTTCCTCGGCAGCGCTTCGGCGACCTGTTCGACGGCCAATCGGGCGAGTCCTCACCGACGGTGCGCGAGCGCGTGCGAACGGCACGTGCCCGTCAACGACGCCGCAATCCGGCGGCGATGCGAGGGGCGCGGAACGCCGCGCTCGACGGCGCTGTGCTGCGGGATGCGGCCGACGCAACCCCGAGTGCCACGCGCCTCCTCGCGCTCGCCGGTGAGCGCCTGCAGCTCAGCGCGCGCGGCTTCTTCCGGGTGCTGCGCGTGGCCCGCACCATCGCCGACCTGCGCGGTGCCGCCGAGGTGGGCGAGAGCGACGTCGGCGAGGCGCTGCGGTTTCGCGGCGAGGCACCGCCGCGGTGAGCGTCCCCGTCGCGGCGCGCCGGCTGCGCCGGGGTGAACCGGGCTGGCCGGAGCGGCTCGAGCACCTCGACTGTCCCCCGGAGGCGCTGTGGGTACGAGGCACATTGCCGGCGGCCGGCGCGCCATGCGTCGCCGTTGTCGGGTCGCGGCGGGCCACCCCGGGCGGCCTGCTCACCGCGCATGACATCGCCGTTGACCTCGCGGCCGCCGGGGTGACCGTGGTGAGCGGCATGGCCCGAGGGATCGACGGTGCCACTCATCGCGGTGCGCTGCACGGCGGCGGCAGCACCATCGCCGTGCTCGGCTGCGGCATCGAGGTGTGCTACCCGGGCGAGCACCTCGAGCTCCGCGAGCAGATCGCCGCGCACGGCTGCGTGGTCTCGGAGGATGGCGGCAGCGAGCTCCCGCTCGCGTGGCGGTTCCCGCGGCGCAATCGCATCATCGCGGCACTCGCCGAGGCCGTGGTGGTGGTCGAGGCAACCGCGCGGAGCGGTGCCCTGAGCACTGCCCGCTGGGCCGCCGACCTCGGTCGTGAGGTACTCGCGGTGCCGGGCTCGATTCGGAACCCCAGCTCCGCCGGGACGAACTTCCTCATCCGCGACGGCGTGCGCCCCTACCTCGGCATCGCCGACCTCTTCGAGGCGGTCCCGGCGCTTCGGCGCTGCATGACCGCGCGGGCCGTGGATCGCCCCGCCCTCGAGGCGCTCGACCGGTCCGCCGGAGGCGCTGACCCGCTCCTCGGCCGGGTCCTCGACCAACTCACCGCCGACCCCGTCCACCCAGACGACCTGGCCGCCGCCCTGGGAGTCGGGGTGGCCGCTCTGGCGAGCGCACTGACCACCCTCCAACTGCGTGGCGCCATCACCGATGTTTGCGGAGGCCGCGTTGCGCGTACCTTTTAAGGACCCTGCCTCCCCGCCCTGAGCCCGGAGCGGCACCTCCGACCCGTTGTTATCATCCGGCCGGCCTCGGTTCCCGCCGGCCGCCCCCGCGCCGCAACGCGCGACACTCCCCTCCAAGAATGCCCAACCGCCTGATCATCGTCGAGTCCCCATCCAAAGCACGCACCCTCGCCAAGTTCCTCGGCGCCGGGTACACGGTGAAGGCGTCCATGGGCCACGTCCGCGATCTCCCCAAGTCGAAGATCGGGGTGGACATCGACGCCGGCTTCGTGCCCGAGTACCAGGTGATCAAGGGCAAGGAGAAGCAGATCAAGGAGCTGCAGGCCGCCTCACGCAAGGCCGATAGCACGCTTCTCGCCGCCGACCCCGACCGCGAGGGTGAGGCGATCGCCTGGCACATCGCCCAGGCGCTCAAGCTCGATGACCCCGACCGGGTGGTGTTCCACGAGATCACGAAGGGTGCGGTCGAGGCCGCGCTCGCCGAGCCGCGCAAGATCGACCGCGGCCTCGTCTCCGCCCAGGAGGCCCGCCGCGTCATCGACCGCCTGGTCGGCTACAAGCTCAGCCCGCTGCTGTGGCGCAAGGTCCGCACCGGCCTGTCGGCCGGGCGCGTGCAATCCGTCGCCGTGCGCCTTGTGGTCGACCGGGAGGCCGAGATCGATGCCTTCGTCACCAAGGAATCGTGGACGGTCGACGCCATCCTCGAGAAGGACAAGGCCGCCTTCGCGGCGAGGCTGGTCGGCAAGCGCGGCGAGTCGCCGGCGGCCGACGTCGACAAGCTCGAGCTCGGCACCGAGGCGGAGGCCAGGACGGTCGCCGACGCGCTGGGCATCGACGCCGACGGCCGCGCGACCGCGGCCACTCCAGCGTTCACGGTCGAGGGCATCGAGGCCCGCGAGACCTCACGCCAGGCGCCGATCCCCTACACGACGAGCACCCTGCAACAGGACGCCAGCACACGTCTGCGCCTCTCGCCGCGGCGCACCATGAGCATGGCCCAGCAGCTCTACGAGGGCCTCGAGCTGGGCAGCGCCGGCCCGGTGGGCCTGATCACCTACATGCGCACCGATTCGACCAGGATCAGCGACGTCGCCAAGGGGCAGGCTGCCGACCACATCGTCATCCAGTTTGGCAAGGAGTACCTGCGGGGGACGCCCGCCAGGCAGCGCGCCGCTGCCGGCAACATCCAGGACGCCCACGAGGCGGTGCGGCCCACCGACGTGGCCAGGACCCCCGAGTCGCTGCGCGACCAGCTCGACCCCGCCCAGTACCGCCTCTACGACCTCATCTGGCGCCGCTTTGTGGCCAGCCAGATGGCGGCGGCGCGATTCCTCAACACCCGCGCCTCGCTCGCCGCCGGCGAGTACCTGTTCCGGGCCAGCGGCTCGGTGCTCCAGTTCGACGGCTTCCAGAAGGTGTGGAAGCGCGATGATGAGAAGGACAAGGATCGCGAGGAGCACGTGCTGCCCGCGCTGCAGAGCGGTGAGCGGCTGCCCTGCGTCGACTTCCGCCGCGAGCAGCACTTCACGCAGCCGCCACCACGCTACACCGAGGCCTCCCTCATCAAGGAGCTCGAGGAGCGCGGCATCGGCCGGCCGTCGACGTACGCGCCCACCATCGAGGTGATCCAGGAGCGCAACTACGTGCGCCAGGAGGAGCGCCGCCTGCACCCGACCGAGCTCGGCAAGACAGTCGATGGGGTGCTGCGCGAGCACTTCCCGGCGATCGTCGACGTCGACTTCACCGCCGAGATGGAGAAGCGGCTCGACGGCATCGAGGAGGGGACGCGTCAGTACGAGCCCACCATCCGCGAGTGGTACGACCCGTTCGCGGTCACGCTGAGCAAGGCCGAGGCCAACATGGAGCGGGTCAAGGTGCCCGCCCGTGACACCGGCGAGCTCTGCCCGCAGTGCGGGGAGGGATCGCTGGTCATCCGTGAAGGCAAGTTCGGCGAGTTCACGGGATGCTCGCGCTACCCGGAATGCGACTACATCAAGGACCGCAAGGCCGCGGCCGAGCCCACCGGCGAGATGTGCCCGGAGTGCGGCAAGCCGCTGGTGCTGCGCCAGGGCCGCCGCGGGCCTTTCGTCGGCTGCTCCGGGTACCCAGGCTGCCGCCACATCAAGGGCGACGCGCCGGCGGTGGCCGCCGACGGCAGCAGTGCCGCGGCCGCACCCGCCGAGGAGCTCGGACCCTGCCCCGACTGTGGCAAGCCCCTGGCCCGGCGCAGCGGTCGCCGGGGCAGCTTCGTCGGCTGCACCGGGTACCCGTCCTGCAAGTACATCCAGGCCGGCAGCAACCAGGCCGGCCCGAGCGCCGGCGCTTCGGCGGAGCCCACCGGCGAGATGTGCCCGAAGTGCGGCAAGCCGCTGGTCAAGCGCCAGGGACGGTACGGCCCTTTCGTGAGCTGCTCTGGCTACCCGGGCTGCAAGTACCGTCCTCCGAAGGCTGCCGCGGCGGAGAAGGTGGGCGCGAGGTGAACGCGTTCCACGCCACCACAATCGTGGCGGTGAAGCGGGGTGGTCAGGTGGCGATCGCCGGCGACGGACAGGTCACCGTCGGGGACGTGGTCATGAAGCATCGGGCCGTCAAGGTGCGCCGGCTGTTCAACGAGAGGGTGGTGGTCGGCTTCGCCGGGACTGTCGCCGACGCCTTCACCCTCTTCGACAAGTTCGAGCAGCACCTCGAGAGGCACCAGGGCAACCTGCTGCGCGCCGCCGTCGGGCTGAGCAAGGAGTGGCGCACCGACAAGTACCTGCGCCACCTCGAGGCCATGCTGATCGCCGCCGACGAGGAGCACCTTCTCCTGCTCAGCGGCGACGGCGAGATCATCGAGCCCGACGAGAACATCACCGCCATCGGCAGCGGCGGTCCGTTCGCGCACGCCGCTGCCCGCGCGCTCATGGAGAACACCGAGCTGGGCGCGACCGAGGTCGCCCGTAAGGCGCTCGAGATCGCCGCACAGCTCTGCATCTACACCAACGACAACATCTCGGTGGAGACGCTGGCCACCTCGGACGCGAAGCCGGCGTGACCGACCAGCTCACCACGGTCGTCGAGCTCGAGCCGGATGGAGTCGATGGAGGTGGCGACCCGCAAGGGCCGCCCGCGGCGCCGTTGGAACAGCTCGGCGGCGCTGCCGAATCGCCCGAGGAGCTGAGGCCCGTCGACATCGTGCGTCGGCTCGATGAGTACATCATCGGCCAGCAGGCCGCCAAGCGCTCGGTAGCAATCGCGCTGCGCAACCGCATCCGCCGGCAGCGCCTCACCGACGAGATGCGCGAAGAGGTCCTGCCCAAGAACATCCTCATGATCGGGCCCACCGGCGTCGGCAAGACGGAGATCGCTCGGCGACTGGCGCGCCTCACCAACTCGCCCTTCCTGAAGGTCGAGGCGACCAAGTTCACCGAGGTCGGTTACGTCGGCCGCGACGTCGAGTCGATCATCCGCGACCTTCTCGAGCAGACCATCACCGAGGTGCACAACGGTCGCATCGCCGATGTCGAGGACCGTGCCCGCGCGGCCGCCGCAGCGCGCATCGTCGACGCGCTCGTCGAGGCGGAGGAGCACGCGCAGCGGCCCAAGGCGACCGCGGCCACGGATGCCGCCACCGCCGCCGTCGGGGATGACGTCGCAGGTCAGCGGCGTCTCCGGTTGGTGCGTCGGCGCATGGAACGACGCCTGGCGGCCAACAAGCTCGAGGACAAGCTCATCGACATCGAGGTGGAGGAGCCGTTCCAGCCAGCGCTCGAAGGCTTTGCGGGCACCGGACTCGAGGAGGTGGGCACGTCGTTGTCGGACTTCTTCTCGCAGATGGCTCCGCCGCGCAAGCGCAGCAAACGCATGACCGTCGCCGACGCGCGCACCACGCTCATCGAGGAGGAGACGGACCGCCTCGTCGACATGGACCGCGTCTACGACGACGCCATCCGCGCCGTCGAGGACGACGGCATCGTCTTCGTCGACGAGGTCGACAAGATCTGCGGCCAGCGCAGCGAGCACGGCCCCGATGTCAGCGGCGAGGGTGTGCAGCGCGACCTGCTCCCGCTGCTCGAGGGTTCGACCGTCAACACCCGCTACGGACCGGTGCACACCGACCACATCCTCTTCATCGCCGCCGGCGCGTTCACGATGTCGCGACCCAGCGACCTCATCCCCGAGATGCAGGGACGGTTCCCGATCCGCGTCGAGCTGAGCAGCCTCTCCCAGGCCGACCTCGAACGCATCCTGGTGGAGCCGTCCAACGCGCTGACCAAGCAGTACACCGCCCTGCTCGGCACCGAGGGCGTCGACCTGCGCTTCAACCCCGCCGGCATTGCCGAGATCGCGCGCCAGGCCCACGCCGTCAACGAGCAGGACGAGAACATCGGCGCCCGTCGCCTCTTCACCATCCTGGAGAAGGTCCTCGAGGAGATCTCCTTCCGAGCAGAGGACTTCACCGCCATGCCGGTGGAGGTCACCGCAGAGTACGTGAGCTCCCGGCTGGCCGATCTCGTACGCAACGACGATGTCAGGAAATACGTCCTCTGAGGAACCGGGACGTCCGGGACGGAGGGCGCTGACGAGGACACATCTCCGCAGTCGCGAGTTCTGCAGGCGCCCGAGGCCGTGTCGGACGCGAACAGCGTTCGACGCGGCCGCCAATGGCGCCGAAGCCTGTTTGAGCAGCAAGGAGATGTGTCCTCGTCAGCCCCCGCCATGGTCGCGACTGGCCCCTTCCCAGTTCCCTGTTAGACTCGCCCACATTACACACGCTCCGATCACGTCCTCACGGGTGCTCCTCAGGGAGTCGTGACGGCGGTCTATCCGGGGCGGAGGAACACACACCAATCTCAGGAGGCACGCCATGCCGGCGGTGACCCTCCGCCAGCTGCTCGAGGCCGGAGTTCACTTCGGCCACCAGACCAGCCGGTGGAACCCCCAGATGCGCCCGTACATCTTCACGGCGCGCAACGGCATCCACATCATCGACCTCAAGCAGACGCAGGAGCGTCTCGACGAGGCCTGCGCCTTTCTGCGCCAGCTCGTCGCCGACGGCGAGAAGGTACTTTTCGTGGGCACCAAGAAGCAGGCCCAGGATGCCATCGAAGAGGCCTGCGGGCGCAGCGGCCAGTACTACGTCACGCATCGCTGGATGGGCGGCATGCTCACCAACTTCCCGGTCATCCAGCGTCGGCTTCGCCGCCTGCTCGACCTCCGCGCCATGCAGGAGAAGGGCGACTTCGAGCGCATGGGGACCAAGGAGGCCAATGTCCACCGCGACGACCTCGACAGGCTTGAGGCCAACTTCGCGGGCATGGTCAACATGAAGCGGGTTCCCGGCGCCCTCTTCGTGATCGACTGCAAGAAGGAGCGCCTCGCCGTGAGCGAGGCCAACAAGCTGGGTATCCCCATCGTCGCCATCGTCGACACCAACTGCGATCCCAACGAGATCCAGCACGTGATCCCGGGCAACGACGACGCCATCCGCGCCTGCAAGCTGATCGTCAACACGGTCACCGAGGCCATCGTTGAGGGCCAGCAGCTGCTCGGCGAGCGCGAGCTGCGCGAGCAGGAGGAGCTGGCCGCCCGCGAGCGTCAGGAGCGGGAGGCCGCTGAGCGCGCTGCCGCCGCCGTCCCGGCGGCCAGCGACGGTGACGGCACCGCCGAGGTTGCGCTCGAGGAGTTCGCAGGAGCCAGCGCCGCCGCAGCCCCGGACGCCCCCTGATGGCTGAGGTCACCGCCGCCCAGGTCAAGGAGCTGCGCGAGCTGACCGGGGCTGGGATGATGGACTGCAAGCGCGCGCTGGTCGAGACCGACGGCGACGTCGAGAAGGCCAAGGACTGGCTTCGCGCCAAAGGGATGGCCCGCGCCGCCGACAAGGCGCACCGGGCCACGAGCGAGGGCATCGTCGAGTCGTACGTCCATGGCGGCGGTGTCTCCGGCCAGAAGCTCGGCGTGCTCCTCGAGGTCAACTGCGAGTCGGACTTCGTGGCCAAGACCGACGACTTCCGCCAGCTCGCCAAGGAGCTCGCCCTCCAGGTCGCCGGACGCTCGCCGCTGTTCGTCCGCCGCGAGGACGTTCCCCCGGTGATCGTGGAGCGTGAGCGCGCCGTGTTCCTTGCCCAGGTCGTTGACAAGCCCGCCAACATCCAGGAAAAGATCGTCGAGGGCAAGCTCGACGCGTACTTCGCGGAGGTGTGCCTCCTCGAGCAACCGTACGTTCGCGATGAAAAGGGCAAGAAGAAGGTGAGCGAGCTCGTCAACGAAGCCGTCGCCAAGCTCAAGGAGAACATCACCATCTCGCGTTTCGCGCGCTTCCAGGTGGGCGAGAGCGCCACCGTCACCGGCGATCGCTCGGTAGCGCAGGAGGACGACGCCCCCGCGTCGGCGGCGAGCTGAGCGGCCCGGTCGAGGTCGCCGAGGTGGTTGTCCCCGGCCACGGCACAGCCAACGAACCCGCGCCCGTGTACTCGCGCGTCGTCCTCAAGCTGAGCGGCGAGGCGCTGCTCGGCGGTCAGCGCAACTTCGGCATCCACCACGACACCGTGCGGCGGATCGCCGAGGAGATCGGCAGGGTGCATGCCCGCGGCGTCGAGATCGCTGTGGTCATCGGCGGCGGCAACATCGTGCGCGGCGTGGAGGCGAGCAACCACGGTCTTGACCGTGTCGCAGGTGACTACATGGGCATGCTCGCCACAGTCATCAACGCGCTGGCGTTGCGCGACGCCCTGGAGCGGCTCGACATCCAGACGCGCGTGCAGTCGGCCATCGCCATGCAGCAGGTTGCCGAACCGTTCATCCCGCGACGGGCCATCCGTCACCTCGAAAAGGGCCGCGTCGTGATCCTGGCCGCGGGCACGGGGAACCCCTTCTTCACCACCGACACCACCGCGGCGCTGCGAGCGGCTGAGATCGGTGCTGACGTCCTGCTCAAGGCCACCAAGGTCGATGGCATCTACACTGCCGACCCCCTCAAGGATCCGAGCGCAGCGCGTCTGCACCACCTCTCGTACATGGACGTGCTCAACCGCGGTCTCGCGGTGATGGACAACACGGCGCTGACGCTGTGCATGGACAACGGCACGCCGATCGTCGTGTTCGATCTGCTCGCCGAGGGCAGCATCGATCGCGTGGTGCTCGGCGAGGACATCGGCACGCGCGTTGACGCGGACGGCGGCAGCGCATGAGCGATCGCACCCGCTCCGAGGATTCGCAGGCGCAGATCCAGGAGCGTCTCGACGACGCTTCGGCGCGGATGGAGAAGAGCATCGAGTCCCTCCACAAGGAGCTCGGCGGCATCCGTACCGGTCGCGCCACCCCGGCGCTGGTGGACCGTGTGCAGGTCGACTACTACGGCACAGCCACGGCGCTGCAGAGCATCGCCGGGATCACCGCTCCGGAGGCGCGGCTGCTGCTCATCCAACCGTATGACCGCAACTCCATCGCCGCCATCGAGAAGGCGCTGCAGAAGAGCGAGCTCGGGCTCAACCCGAGCAATGACGGCCAGGTGATCCGCATCGCCATCCCTCAGCTCACCGAGGATCGTCGCCGCGAGTTCGCCAAGCTTGTCAAGCAGCGCGCCGAGGAGGCTCGCATCGCGGTCCGCAACATCCGTCGCGACGAGGTGGACCATCTGCGCAAGCTCGAGAAGGAGGGCCACGTCTCCAAGGACGAGATCGAGCGCAACATCGCCACCGTCCAGCACATCACCGACGGCTTCGTCGGCCGAGTTGACGATCTCGCCCAGAAGAAGGAGGCTGAGATCCTCGAGGTCTGACCTCGAGCCCTGTCTCCTGCCGAAACCGCGTCCTGGAGCGAGGCGTTCAGTTCACAGACATGCAGCGACCGCCAGCGCCAGCCGCCATCCCCGAGCCGTCCAGGCCGGAGCTGCCCCGCCACATCGGGATCATCATGGACGGCAACGGTCGCTGGGCGCGGCGGCGGCACCTTCCCCGCGCCGCCGGCCATCGCGCCGGCGTGGCGACCATCCGGCCGGTCATGGAAGCCTGCCATGCGGCCGGCGTGCACATCCTCACCCTCTACGCGTTCAGCACCGAGAATTGGTCACGGCCACGCCACGAGGTGGCGGCCCTGATGCAGCTGTTCGGGGACACCATCGATTCCGAGGTCGGCGAGATGCACGCCGAGGGCATCCAGATCCGCGCCATCGGCGACCGGAGCAAGCTGAGCCCGCGCCTGCAGCAGAAGGTCAGGGCCGCTGAGGAGCTGACCAGCCAAAACACCCGCGCCGTGCTCAACGTGGCCATCAACTACGGTGGCCGGCACGAGATCGTCGCGGCGGTTCGCGACCTCGCCTCGCGCGGGGTGGACCTCACCGCCCTGGACACGGAGACGCTGGCCGGCGCCCTGTACACCGCCGGACTGCCCGACCCCGACCTCATCGTCCGCACCGCCGGTGAGATGCGCATCAGCAACTTCATGCTCTGGCAGGCGGCCTACGCCGAGATCTACGTCACGGAGACGCTCTGGCCGGATTTCGACGCCGCCGCCATTGAGCACGCCCTCGGCGCCTATGCCGGGAGGGACCGTCGTTTCGGCGCCGTGCCCGAGGCGCCGGGGCGAATGGAGGAGGCGATCGTGGCGCCGGCGTCGCTCTGAGCGATTCCTCGTTCGCCCGGGAGAACCCGGCGACCGGTGTCGCGGCGACCCCGGCGGTTGCCGCCCCCACCAGCGTGGCGGTGCGCTGGATCTCCGGCGTCCTCCTCCTCGTGCTCGTCGCCGGCGCGGTGGCGGCGGGCGGATCGCTGTTCGTCGCCGTCGTCGCAGCCGCGGCCGCCGTCGGCGCCTGGGAGTTTGCCGGGCTGGCCGCCCGGCTCGACGCGCGCCCGCCGCTGTGGCTGTTGCTGCCGCTGACGGTCTGGCTGGCCATCCGCTACGCGGTCCCCGGATCCCCGCCGGCGCTGGACATCGGCCTTGGCGCCGGCCTGGTCGCAGGGATCGTGGGCCTGGTGGCGACCGGTTCCAGCTGGCGCGGTTGGATGGCGGCCCTGGCCGGGGCGGTGTACGTGGGCTTTTCCCTCGGCTACTACGTAGCCCTGCTCACCTGGCGTCCCTCCGACCACCGCTTCGGCATCGCGGCACTGGCCGTCCCCGTGGCCGCGGTGATCGTCTGCGACACCGCCGCATACCTCGTCGGTAGTGCATTCGGCCGTCGCCCCTTCTTCCCCCAGCTCTCCCCGCGGAAGTCGCTGGAAGGGGCGGTCGCCGGCCTGGTGGGCGCTGTGGCCATCGCCGCCGTCCTTGGCGCGGCATATCTCGGGATCAGCCCCTGGGTGGGCGCCGCCGAGGGCCTGCTCGTCGCCGTCGTCGCCCAGGCGGGTGACCTCGCCGAGTCGGCCCTGAAGCGTCAGGGTGGCGCCAAGGACTCGAGCAACCTGATCCCGGGCCACGGCGGCCTCCTCGACCGTCTCGACAGCATCGTGCTTGTGGCCCCCGCGGTGTACTGCTTCTACCGGCTCATCTCGCTAGCGTGAGGGCTGCGCCGCGGAATGTTCGCGGAGAATGAGGGTGTGACCACCATCCCGCCGGTTGCGGAGGTTCGGCGACGCCGGGTCGTCCTCCTCGGTGCCACCGGTTCCATCGGGCGCCAGTGCTGCGACGTCATCGCGCGGTTCCCCGAGCGCTTCGAGCTGGTCGGCGCCGCCGCGGGGAGCGACGTCGACGGCCTCACCGCCGTGGTCGAGCGGTTCGGGGTGGCCCGCTCTGCCGTCCTGGCGCCGGCAGCCGCCATCAGCCGTCCGGGCACGATGGGGTCGGGGCAGGCCGCCGTGTGCGAGGTGGCGGCGATGGAGTGCGACGTGGTCTGCGTCGCCATCCCCGGCGCGGCCGCCCTGGCCCCCACCCTGGCCGCGGTCGACGCCGGCCGCACAACCGCCACCGCCACCAAGGAGGTCCTGGTGATGGCCGGCGAGCTGGTCAAGGCGCGGGCCGCAGCGACCGGGGCGCGCATCCTCCCCGTCGACAGCGAGCACAGCGCGCTCTGGCAGTGCCTCCGTGGTGAGGCTGCCGGCAGCGTGCGACGGCTCGTCCTGACGGCCAGCGGAGGGCCGTTCCGCGAGCGTGACCCGGCGACTTTCGCGCAGATCACCGTCGAGGAGGCGTTGCGCCATCCCACCTGGACCATGGGTCCCAAGGTCACCATCGACTCGGCGACGATGATGAACAAGGGCCTGGAGATCATCGAGGCCCACTTCCTCTTCGACATGCCGTACCCGCGCATCGGGGTGGTCATCCACCCGCGCAGCATCGTGCATTCGTTCGTCGAGTTCATCGACGGTGCGGTCGTCGCCCAGCTCGGCGTGCCCGACATGCGCGTTCCCATCGCCCTGGCGATCGCCGACGGGGAGCGGCTGCCGGGCATCGCTCCGCACGTCCAGCTGACCGACGGCCACCCGCTCGAGTTCTTCGCGGTCGACGGCGATCGGTTCCCAGCCGTTGACCTGGCCCGGACAGCGGGGGAGAGAGGTGGGGTCGCGCCGGCGGCCCTCAACGCGGCCAACGAGGTGGCGGTCGCGGCCTTCCTCGACCACCGGATCGGCTACGACGGGATCGTGCCGCTCGTCGCCGAGGCCGTCGGTTCCGCGCCCGCGGTGGTGACGCCGTCGCTCGAGGATATCCTCGAGGCGGACGCGTGGGCGCGAGATTTTGCGACCGCCCGGCTCGCCAGCGTGGTCAGCCCGGCGTGATCCTCGACGTTCTGGCGGTGGTCGGCGCGATCATCCTGGTGCTGCTCTCGGTGGTGCTGGTCCACGAGGGCGGTCACTTCCTGGTGGCCAAACTGAGCGGCATTCGCGTCGACGAGTTCTCGGTGGGCTTCGGCCCCCGCATCGCCGCCAGGACGCTCGGGGAGACGACGTACTCGCTGCGGATCATCCCTGCCGGCGGATACGTGCGCATGGCCGGCATGCTCGGCCTCGAGGGCGAGGCGGACGCCGGCGAGCGCAACTTCTACCGGGCGACCATCCCCAAGCGGCTGGCCACGATCATGGCCGGCGTCGCCGCCAACATGATCTTCGCCGGCCTCCTGTTCACGGTCATCTTCGCCTGGCCCAACGCCTCGCACATCCAGCCGGGAGCGGCCGCGCAGCTCGCCGGCCTGCACGACGGCGACGTCATCGTCAGCGTCGACGCCCAACCAATTCGGCACGACACCGCCGCGCACGTCTCCAGCGACCTGCATGCGGCCACCGCGAAAGCGCAGGGGCAACCCATGACGGTGGTGTATTCGAGCGGGGGCACCGCGCACACCGCGCGGATCGCCCCATCGCTGATCATCGTCAACGGCATCCAGCCGCCGGGCACAGCCTCCCCGGGTCCCGGGGCCACTCCGGCACCGACCGCCACTGCTGGCGCGGTGCGCACCATCGCCACCATCCCGGTCGGCCTGGAGTTCGTCGTCACCGCCGTCAACGGCCAGCCCGTCTCTGCGGGTGACCCGGCCCAGCTCCTCGCCGGCAGCACCCCGGCGCTGATCTCTGGGTTCGTGATCAACGACGACGGCACGCGCGGGGCGAGCTACACCAACCTCAGGGCGTCGGGCGTGAGCGACGGCAGTGGTGGCGACGGTGCCATCCAGGCGGCCTGGCGCCTGGGCGTCTCGCCCAACTTCGACGGCGAGGCACTCCCCCAGGCGCTGGGCGACGGCTTCGGCCAGATCCCGACATTCGTCACCACCACAGTGAAGGACCTCGCCAACCTCGTCACCAACCCCAAGAGCGGGGGCATCACCGGCCCGCAGGGGCTGTCCGGGCCGGTTGGCATCGTCCGCCAGACGGTGACGGCGACGCACCAGGGCGGCCGCTCGCTGACGTACTGGATCGCGTTTATCAGCATGAACCTCGGCCTCGTCAACATCCTGCCGATCCCGTTCCTGGACGGCGGCAAGGCGGTGCTGATTCTCATCGAGGCGATCCGCCGCCGCCGCCTCGATCCGCGTCGCGAGGCGATGATCTACGCGGTGGGCCTTGCGCTCGTGGTCGTCTTCGTCATCTATGTCACCATCGGAGACGTGAGCAGGCCCGGATGAGCAGCGTGATCAATCGGCGACCCACCGTTCCTGTCAACGTCGGCGGCGTTGTCGTCGGCG
The DNA here is from genome assembly GCF_016464765.1 of Candidatus Aeolococcus gillhamiae. Lineage (NCBI taxonomy): Bacteria > Bacillati > Candidatus Dormiibacterota > Candidatus Dormibacteria > Candidatus Aeolococcales > Candidatus Aeolococcaceae > Candidatus Aeolococcus > Candidatus Aeolococcus gillhamiae. Next base: position 15,605 of record NZ_JAEKNS010000126.1, read on the forward strand.
GCGCTGCACCCATCCCGGTGCAGACCATGACCAAGACGCAGACCGAGGACGTCGCGGCCACTCTTGCGCAGATCGAGCGCGCCGCCAAGGCGGGAGCCGACATCATCCGCGTGACGTGCGACACCCCCGAGGCGGGGGTGGCCATGCGCGAGATCGTCAAGGGCTCGCCGATCCCGGTGATCGCCGATGTCCATTACGACGCGCCGCTGGCGCTGCGCGCGCTCGAGGCGGGCATCGCCTGCCTGCGGCTCAACCCCGGCAACATCACCGACCCGACCAAGGTTCGCGACATCGCCAGGGAGGCCGCGGCACGCGACGTACCCATCCGGATCGGGGTCAACAGCGGCAGCATCCCGCAGCGCAAGGACCTCGCCCGAGGCCGCGGGGTCACCATCGACGAGACCGCCGAGCACATGGTCGAGGCAGCCCTCGGCCACATCCGCATCCTCGAGGAGCTGGACTTCCGCAACATCAAGGTGTCGCTCAAGGCGAGTGACGTGCTCACCAACATCGCCGTCAACAGGAAGTTCGCCGCGCTCGGCAACCGCTACCCGCTGCACCTCGGCCTCACCGAGGCAGGCCCCGTCGAGTCCGGCAGCGTCAAGAGCGCCATGGGTATCGGAATCCTTCTCGCGGAAGGCATCGGCGACACCATCCGCGTCTCGCTGGTGGGCGAGCCCGAGGACGAGGTGCGCGTCGGCCGCCAGATCCTCCAGAACCTCAGCGAGAAGGGCAGCGGCCCCAACCTCATCGCCTGCCCCACGTGCGGGCGGCTCGAGATCGACATGTTCCCGATGGTGGCGCGCGTCGAGGAGGCGCTCCGCGAGGTGCGCCGCACCATCAACGTGTCGGTGATGGGATGCGTCGTCAACGGACCCGGCGAGGGGATGCACGCGGACATAGGCATCGCCGGTGGTCGCCAGAAGGGCATCCTCTATCGCGGCGGCAAGGTCATCGCCTCGCTCCCCCAGGAGCAGCTGATCGAGGCGCTCATCGTCGAGCTGAAGGCGATCGCGGCCGAGGACGCGCGGCTCATCGCTGCCGGCGAGCCGCTGCCCACCGGGCTGGGCGACGCGGACGCCACAATGCAGCCGCTCCCGATGGCGACCGTCTAGGACCACGACCACCCTTTCGGGGGATAGGCAACCGCGGTGGCCATGGTCTATAAGATGTGACTTCGCGGGCGCAGGCGGGTTCCCGCGGGTCTCAGGACTTAACCGCCACAGCGAGGGCGACTCTCAATGAGCACCCTTCGCTACATATCCGACAATTGGGACACGCTCGGGCCCCAGGTCGCCACCCACCTACGGATCGTGGCCATCTGCGTGGCGGTGGCCGCAGTGCTCGGACTGCTGCTCGGCATCGCGTCAGCACGCTCGCCCCGAGTCGCGGTGCTCACGCTGGCCGTCACCGGCACCATCCTGACCATCCCCAGCTTCGCGCTGTTCGGACTGCTGTCGATCTGGCTGGGCCTGGGCAACCCGCCGGTGATCGTGGGGCTGATCCTCTATGCGCTGCTGCCCATCGTGCGCAACACCCGGGTCGGCATCCTCGCCGTCGCCCCGGCAGTGACCGAGGCGGCGCGGGGCATGGGCATGAACCGGCTGCAGGTCCTTACCCGGGTCGAGCTGCCCCTGGCCGTGCCTGTGATTCTCGGCGGCCTGCGCCAGAGCACGGTGATGATCGTCGCCATCGCCACCGTCGGGGCCGCCGTTGGCGCCAACGATCTCGGCCAGCCGATCTTCGCCGCCGTCTCGCGCGACACGGGAACCCTCGAGCAGGTGCTCGCCGGCGTGATCCCAGTCGCCCTGATCGGCATCCTCGCCGACACCGTGCTTGCCGGCCTGCAGCGGGGTTTGTCGCGGGGTCGCGTCACGGTGGCGGCGACGTGATCACCTTCGACCGCGTCACCAAGCGCTACGGCGACTCCGATGCCGTGCAGGAGCTCACGCTGGAGATCCCGTCCGGCGAGATCGTCATCTTCGTCGGCCCGTCGGGGTGTGGCAAGACGACGTCGCTGAAGATGATCAACCGGCTCATCGAGGCGTCGTCCGGCTCCATCAGCATCGATGGCACCGACACCGCCACCGTCGACGTCAACGAGCTGCGCCGCTCGATCGGCTACGTCATCCAGCAGATCGGCCTCTTCCCCCATTACACGGTCGCGGAGAACGTGGCCACGGTTCCCCGCCTCGCCGGGTGGGACAAGCCCAGGATCACCGCGCGCGTCAACGAGCTGCTCGACCTCGTCGACCTGCCCGCGGCGCAGTACGCCAAGCGGATGCCGGCCGAGCTCAGTGGTGGCGAGCGTCAACGTGTCGGCGTGGCCCGGGCGCTGGCCATCGACCCGAACATCCTGCTGATGGACGAGCCCTTCGGCGCCATCGACCCGATCGCGCGTGAGCGATTGCAGAACGAGCTGCTCCGCCTCCAGCAGGTGGTGCGCAAGACCATCGTCTTCGTCACCCACGACATCGACGAAGCCATCCGGCTCGGGGATCGTGTCGCGCTGTTCTCGCAGGGAGGACATCTGCAGCAGTACGCGACCCCGGCGGAGATCCTGGCCCACCCGGCGAACGAGTTCGTGGTGGACTTCCTCGGTGACGGCCGCATGGTGCGCCGTCTCTCACTGATCAAGGTCCGCGACGTGCCGCTCGCTCCGCCCAACGGAAGCCAGGCGCCTGTCGAGACAGTGGAGGCCGGGGCCACCCTGCGGGATGCGCTCGACGCTGTGTTGCGAGCGCACGACGGCCGGGTCCAGGTGGTGGACGACGGCAGAGTTCTCGGCATCGTGGACGCCGACGTCATCCGGCGGGCATCGCAGTGAGCACTGTCGTGGCCACGCCTGCGCAGCACCGCCTCAACCTCGCGCGCGCGCGTATCTTCACGATTCCGATCGCGGTCGCGGTCGGGCTGGCCATCTCGTTTGCCGTGTACCAGACGATCAGCGGCTACCGGTACGACGACCAGGTGCTCAACCAGGACTTCCTGACCACGCGGCTGGTCGAGCACGTGTACCTGTCCGGGGTCTCGTTCGGGATCGTGGCGGCCGTCGTCGTGCCGGTCGGGATTCTCATCGCCACCGCGGGACGCGCCGTGCGCGTGCCGGTGTTCCTTCTCGCCAACCTGGGACAGGCCGTGCCCGGCATCGGCATCCTGGTACTGCTCTACGCACTTCTCGGACTCGGTACCGAGCCGACCATCATCGCGCTGGTCGCGTACGGTGCGTTGCCCGTCTTGCGCAACACGGTTGCCGGCATCCAGGGAGTCGACCCGGCAGCGGTGGAAGCGGCACGCGGCATGGGAATGACGCGCTGGCAGGCGATGTACCGCGTCCAACTGCCGCTCGCCTCGCCACTCATTTTCGCCGGGTTGCGCACGTCTCTCGTGCTGATCATCGGTACCGCTACACTCGGCAACTTCATTGGAGGAGGGGGACTCGGTGACGTGATTGCGTCCGGCATCAACATCTCCAACCGCATCATCTTCGTGGGGGCTGTCATGGTGGCGACCCTCGCGCTACTCGCCGATTGGGCGCTTTCATTGGTGGAGCGTATTGCTGTTCCGCGACACGTCAGAGGGTAAGGAGGACTGACCGCTATGAAGCGAAACGCCATCGCCGCGCTGCTCGTCGTCGTGCCGGGGGCACTGGTGTCGTGCGGTAGCAGCAACAACACCACGACCACGGGCGGGGCAGGGAGCGGTCCGAGCGCGTCCTCGATCAAGGTCTGCATCCTCTCCGAGTTCCGCACCCGCCCTGACGGTCTCCCCGGCCTCAAGGCAACCTACAGCTCCGCGTATGGCAAGCCGACCTACGCGGACGTCGGCAGCACCGCCGAGAAGAGCATCGCCAACGGGCAGTGCAACGTCGGCGAGGTGTTCACCACCGACTCCGCGATCCAGGCCAACAACCTCTACGTCCTCAAGGACGACAAGAACCTCTTCCCGCCCGACAACGCCGGGTTGGTGGTGCGCGCCAGCGTGCTGACGGCGCATCCGGCCATCGCCAACCTGATGGCGCCGGTGGCGGCCAAGCTGGACATCGCGACGATGGTCTCCCTCAACAGCATGGTCGAGGTGCAGAGCCAGAAGGTCGCTGACGTGGCCAAGGCGTGGTTGACCTCGAACGGGTTCCTGGCTTCCAGCTACGCCGGCGGTGGCGGCACCAATGGCAGTGGCAGCGGCTGCGCGACGGCCTCCGGCGCCGATGGCGGTGGAGCCCACGTCACCGTCGGAGTCAAGGGTTTTGCCGAGGAGCAGCTGCTCGGTGCCATGACCAAGCTGGTCCTCGAAGCGCACAACTTCACCGTGGATGACACCTTCCAGGCTAAGGACAAGGCGCTCGGTCAGGCGCTTAGCGCCGGCACGGTCGACATGATCTGGCAGTACACCGGCACCGAGCTCACCGACTACCTCAGCCTGACCACGGGGGCGTTCCCGACCGCGCTCGACGCGGCCTTCAACTTCGTCGCCCAGAAGGACGCGGCCAACGGACTGTGCTGGACGTCGGAGACCAAGTTCACCGACACCAACGGTCTCGCTATCAAGGCCTCTGACCGCGCCACGTACGGCGACACCCTGACGGCGTTCGGAGCCTACCTGGGGTCGCACTAGTCCCCACGGCGCAGCAGCCGGCTCCTCCGCGCAGACCAGCGGGGGAGCCGGTTGCGAAGCCGACCCTATACTCGGCCGCCATGGCCAGAGAGCACAGCCCCAAGCAGATCGCGTCCAAGAGCGAGGACTTCGACCGCTGGTACGTCGACGTCGTGCGCCGCGCCGAGCTGGCCGACTACACGCCGGTGCGCGGCTGCATGGTGATCCGCCCCTACGGCTTCGCGCTGTGGGAGCGCACCCGCGATGCGCTCGACGGCATGATCAAGCGGACCGGCCACGAGAACATGTACTTCCCGCTCTTCATCCCGGAGAGCTACCTCGCCAAGGAGGCGGAGCACGTCGAGGGCTTCGCTCCCGAGGTGGCCTGGGTCACCCACGGCGGCGACAAGGAGCTCGAGGAGCGCCTGGCGATCCGTCCCACCAGCGAAACCATCATCTGCTCGATGTACGCGGACTGGATCCACTCCTGGCGCGACCTCCCCGTGCTGATCAACCAGTGGGTGAACGTCTGCCGCTGGGAGAAGCGGACGCGGCTGTTCCTGCGCACCACGGAGTTCCTCTGGCAGGAGGGCCACACCTTCCACGCCACCGACGAGGAGGCGGCGGCTGAGGTGGACACCATGCTGGAGTGCTACCGGGAGCTCGCGGAGGAGTGGCTGGCCATCCCGGTCATCAAGGGGCGCAAGACGGAGTCCGAGAAGTTCGCCGGGGCGCGCTACACGCTGAGCATCGAGGCGATGATGTCCGACGGCTGGGCGCTGCAGGCCGGCACCTCGCATCACCTAGCGCAGAATTTCACCACTGCCTACGGGATCAGCTACAGCGACAGGGACAACACCCTGCAGCATCCCTTTCAGACGTCGTGGGGCCTGTCGACGAGGATCATCGGCGGCCTGATCATGGCCCACGGCGATGAGGCGGGCCTGGTCGTTCCGCCCCGCGTAGCGCCCACCCAGGTGGTGGTCGTGCCGATCGCACGCAGCAACGACGAGGAGGCAATGCGGCTCGTCGAGGAGGCGTGCGCGCAGCTCGAGCGCGAGGCGGGCACCGACGTGCGCATGCGCGTCGACCGGCGCGAGGGCATGCGCCCCGGAGAGAAGTTTGCCCACTGGGAGCTGCGCGGAATCCCCCTGCGCATCACCGTCGGCGCCAAGGACCTCGCCGACGGCAACGTCACCGTGGTTCGTCGGGTCGACGGTGAGCAGAGCCAGGTGCCGCTGCAAGGCCTGGGCGCCCGGCTGCAGGGACTGCTCGACGAGGCCCAGCTGGCCACGCGCGCCCGCGCCCAGCGGCTTCTCGACGAGCGCAGTGTCGACGTCGCATCGATGGACGAGCTGGTGGCGGCGTTCGCGGAGGAGCCGATGTTCGCCAGCGGGCCGTTCTGCAACCGCGCGGAGTGCGAGACGGCCGTCAAGGGCGCGGTGCACGCGCTGACCGTCCGCATCCTGCGCGCCGACCGAAGCGCCGACGGGGCGCCGTGCCTGGCATGTGGCCGGCCGGCGGACAACGTCGCGCTGATGGCGCGCGCCTACTGATCACGGGAGCCGGACAGGGCGCAGCGGAGTTCGAATTTTGCCTGATCGGGGGTAGCATGGTCAGGGAGATGGCGATCGACGAACTCATTTCCAAGGCCTCGTATCTCCGTGAGGAGGAGCGAGAGGTGCTGCGCCGCGCCTACACCCTGGCCGAAGGCGCCCACCAGGGGCAGTCGCGCTTGAGCGGTGAGCCGTACGTCACCCACCCCGTCGCCGTCGCCGGAATCCTCGCCGACCTCGGCCTCGACAGCGACACACTGGTGGCCGCGCTACTCCACGACACAGTCGAGGACACCGAGGTGACCCGCGAGCAGCTCAGCGAGCAGTTCGGTGGCCATGTGGCCAAGCTGGTTGACGGAGTCACGAAGCTCGGCAAGATCCACGTCCACACCCGTGAGCAGGCGCAGGCCGAGAACATCCGCAAGATGCTGGTGGCCATGTCCGAGGACATCCGAGTGGTGCTCATCAAGCTTGGCGACCGCCTCCACAACATGCGCACCGTCGGCGCTCACAACGAGGAGCGGCGCCTGCGCATCTCCCGCGAGACGCTCGACATCTACGCGCCCCTGGCTCATCGGCTCGGCATCTGGCAGATCAAGGGCGAGCTCGAGGACCTTGCCTTTGCGCAGCTCGATCCGGATAACTACCACGCCGTCGCCGCCAAGGTGAGCAAGGCAGCCGAGGAGCGGGCCAGCTTCATCAAGGACGTCACCGAGATCCTGCAGAGGGAGTTCGAACGCCTCGGCATCGCCGCGGAGATCTCCGGGCGGCCCAAGCACATCTTCAGCATCCACGACAAGATGGAGCGTACCCACAAGGAGTTCGATGAGATCTACGACCTGATCGCGCTGCGCATCATGGTCGACAGCATCAAGGACTGCTACGGGGCGCTGGGCACCGTCCATTCGCTCTGGAAGCCGATCCCGGGGCGGTTCAAGGATTACATCGCCATGCCCAAGGGCAACGGCTACCAGTCGCTGCACACCACCGTGGTGTCGCACACCGGCGAGCCCATGGAGGTGCAGATCCGCACCCAGGAGATGCACAGCACCGCGGAGTACGGCATCGCCTCCCACTGGCACTACAAGGAGGGCGCTCAGAAGACGCGCTTCGACGAGCGCTATGGCTGGCTGCGGCTGCTCATGGACTGGCAGAAGGAGGTGCTCGACGCCGAGGCCTTCGTCGACACCGTCAAGGTCGACATCTTCCAGGACGAGGTCTTCGTTTTCACCCCCAAAGGGGACGTTCGGTCGTTGCCGATGGGCAGCACGCCGGTCGACTTCGCGTACCGCGTCCACACCGACGTCGGCCACCACTGCATCGGCGCCAAGGTGAACAGCCGGATGGTGCCGCTCGACTACAAGCTGGAGAACGGCGACATCGTCGAGGTGCTCACCACCAAGGGCGCGCATGCGCCGAGCCGCGACTGGCTCAACTTCGTCAAGACCAGCAGCGCCCGCGAGAAGATCCGCAGCTGGTTCAAGAAGGAGCGCCGCGAGGAGAACGTCCAGAAGGGCCGTGAGCAGCTCGACAAGGAGTTCCGCCGGCTGCGCCAGCAGTCACTGACGTCGCTCAAGGAGGATCGCCTCCTCGAGCTCGCCGAGGACTTCAAGTTCAACACCATCGACGACTTCCTGGCGGCGGTCGGCTACGGCGATGTCAGCGCGCGCGGTGTGGTGCTGCGCTACAGCGACAGGGAGTCGCCCGACCAGGCCAGCGAGACCACCGTCCTGGGCATCCCGCTCACCAGCACGGGCCCGAGCACCAACGGTCACGTGCGCGTCCACGGCATGAGCGACATGCTCACCACCCTGGCGCAGTGCTGCAAGCCGCTCTCAGGTGATTCCGTCCGCGGCTACATCACCCGCGGCAAGGGCGTGACGGTGCACCGCGCCGACTGCGTCAACGTCCGCAACGCTGCCGACCCGGACCGCATCGTCGAGGTGGAGTGGGAGCGCGGCAACAACCAGGTGTACCCCGTCAACATCAAGATCGAGGCCTGGGACCGCACCGGTCTGCTCCGCGACATCGCCGCAGTCATCGCCGAGTCCAAGATCAACCTCTCCGGGGCTGACGTGCAGGTCTACGACGATCGCACCGCGGTGATCTCGACCATCGTGGAGATCGCCAACCTCACCCAGCTCAGCCGGCTGCTGGAGCGCCTCGAAGCGGTCCGTGATGTTCACACCGTGGCGCGCGAGTCCGTCTGAGTCGGGAGCGGGGTGGCAGGCGTAGGCCCGCCGGTACACTCGGGCGGCCATGAGCCCCATCGCGCCGCCCCGTGGAACGCGGGACCTGCTGCCTGCCGAGGCGCCTGCCTGGCGGTGGTTCCTCGAGACGCACGCTGCGGTCGCCGGGCGCCACGGGTACCAGCTGATCGACACGCCGGTGTTCGAGGCCACCGAGCTGTTCGCTCGTGGTGTGGGCTCCGGCACCGACATCGTCGACAAGGAGATGTACACCTTCGTCGACCGCGGCGGGCGTTCGATGACCCTACGACCCGAGGGAACGGCGCCGGTTCTGCGGGCTGTGCTCGGAGCACACCTCGAACAGCAGCGTCGGCCCGTGCGTGTGTACTACGCCATGGCGATGTTCCGCTACGACCGTCCCCAGGCGGGCCGCCAGCGCGAGTTTCACCAGGTCGGCGTCGAGGTGATCGGTGAGCGCGATCCCTGCTACGACGCCGAGGTGATCGAAGTGGCGTGGCGATTCATGGCCGAACTGCGCATCGACGGCGTCGAGCTGCAGCTGAACTCGCTCGGCGACAGTGACGACCGGCTCCGCTACCGCGCGGCGTTGGTGGCGTACTACACACCGCTGCGGGAATCGCTCTGCGAGGATTGCCAGCGCCGTCTCGACGTCAACCCCCTCCGCCTGCTCGATTGCAAGAAGGACGCCAAATACAATGAGAACGCTCCGCTGATCGGCGACCACCTCAGCGAGGCAAGTCGCGAGTACTTCGACTCGGTCGCACGCCATCTCGACGACGCGGGCATCCCCTACACGCGTAACCAGCGACTGGTGCGCGGCCTCGACTACTACGCCCACACCGCCTTCGAGTTCTGGCACCGGTCGCTCCAGGGTGCGCAGAACGCGCTCGGCGGCGGCGGCCGCTATGACGGGCTCGCCGATGAGCTCGGTTTCGCGGCGACGCCCGGTGTGGGCTACGCGCTCGGCATCGAGCGCCTGCTCACGGTGGCCGCCGACCAGGGTGTCGCCCCCGCGCCGCAGCCGCCAGCGCAGCTGGTGATCTGCACCACGGGAGGCGCATCGGCCGCGGAGGGGCGCCGCCTGGCGCGGGAACTGCGCAATCGGACCTCCGTCGTCGCCGACCTCACCGACCGCCGGCTCGAGAAAAAGCTGCGCGACGCGGATCGTCTGGGCGCGCTGCTGGCTCTGCTCGTCGGGCTGGACGAAGGGCTGGTGCTGCGCAACCTGCGCACCGGCGTGCAGCAGGTGGTCAGCGCCGACACCGTGCTCGACGCGGTGTCGGCAGAGCTCCTCCAGGCCGCCCAGGGACCGACCGCGTGAGCACCAAACGCACCGGTTGCGGCGTCCCCCGGGCCGGCGCCGCCGGCACAGAAATGACGGTGTACGGCTGGGTCGACCGGCGCCGCGACCACGGAGGCCTGATCTTCCTCGACCTCCGTGACCACAGCGGCATCCTCCAGGTGGTCATCAACCCCGAGACCGCGCCGGAGGCACGTCGCAGCGCGCACGGCGTGCGCCTCGAGTACGTGATGCGCGTGCACGGACTGCTGCGGGCGCGCGAGCCGCAGAACGTCAACCCGCGTCGCGATACGGGTGAGGTGGAGCTGTACGCCGACGACTGCGAGGTGCTGTCGGTGGCAAGCACGCCGCCGTTCCCGGTCAACGAGGAGACCGAGGTCGAGGAGTCACTGCGCCTGCGCCACCGCTACCTCGACCTGCGCCGCTCGCGCCTGCAGCGCAACCTGCGTTGCCGGGCCCGCTTCATCGCGGCTCTGCGCGAGGTGATGGGAGAGCTGGGTTTCACCGAGATCGAGACGCCGATGATGATTCGCGCCACCCCCGAGGGTGCGCGTGACTACCTGGTGCCGAGCCGCCTTCAGCACGGCAGCTTCTACGCGCTGCCGCAGTCGCCGCAGCTCTACAAGCAGCTCTGCATGGTCGCCGGGCTCGACCGCTACTTCCAGATCGCGCGCTGTATGCGCGACGAGGATCTGCGTGCCGACCGCCAGCCGGAGTTCACCCAGCTGGACCTGGAGATGTCGTTCATCGACGAGGAGGACGTCTTCACCGTCCTGGAGCGGGCGATCTCGACAGCCTGGATGTCAGCTGGCTTCCGGGGGACCATCAGCACGCCGTTCCCACGCATCACCTGGCACGAGGCGATGGCGCGCTTCGGCGTCGACAAGCCGGACATGCGTTTCGGCATGGAGCTGCACGACCTCTCCGAGCCGTTGCGCGGCACCGGCTTCCGGGTGTTTGCCGATGCGCTGGCCGGGGGCGGGGTGGTCAAGGGAATCGCCGTGCCCGGTGGCGCCGACCTCACCCGGGGCGACATCGAGGGTCGCCTCCTCGACGTCGCCAAGACCTTCAAGGCACGCGGGCTCGCTTACCTGTGGCGTCGCGATGACGGCTGGCAGGGCGGCATCGTCAAGTTCTTCAGCGCCGACGAGCTGGAGGCCATCGGTGCCGCCACCGGTGCGCAGGTCGGTGACGCGGTGCTCATGGTCGCCGACCAGCCCGCCGTGGTCGCCGCGGCGCTCGGCGCGCTGCGTAACCACCTCGCGCGCGAGCGCTCACTGGCCGACCCCGACGCGCTGGCGATGATCTGGGTCACCGAGTTCCCGATGTTCGAGCGCGGCGAGGACGCGGGCCAGGTCACCCCGCTGCACCACCCGTTCACGATGCTGCACCGCGACGACCTCGGCCTGCTCGAGAGCGACCCGCTGCGGATCCGCTCGCGCGCCTACGACATCGTGCTCAACGGCCGCGAGATCGGCAGCGGCAGCATCCGCATCACCGACCCCACCATCCAGGAACGCGTCTTTGCCGCGATGGGGATCGGCGCCGAGGAGGCGGAGCGGAAGTTCGGGTTCCTCCTCGAGGCGTTCCAGTACGGGGTCCCGCCCCACGGGGGGTTCGCCGCCGGCATCGAGCGGCTGCTCATGGAAGGACTGGGCGAGGAGAACATCCGCGACGTGATCGCCTTCCCCAAGAACCAGCAGGCGCAGGAGCCGATGACCGGCGCGCCCGCCCCCGTCGAGGAGGCGCAGCTCAGCGACCTCGGACTGCAACTGCGCCCCGCGGCTCCCGCGCTGCGAATCGAACCGTCACACGGTGGTGAGGGTTGAGCCGCGGGACCCTGCGGTAGGATCGTCCACGGCACCCAGCTGGTCGCAGCCATCCACATGCGGCTGGACCAACATCAAACGCATCGGGAACCTCATATCGCTCGCCGGACCTCGAGCCTCCGCAACGTGCGCGTGGATGGGGGAAGGCGCCGTGCGGGATCCCACCTGGTTACTCGGGCTCAGCCCCGGGGATGGCGCGGCCGCCGGGGGCCACGTGAGCAGCCTGATCGGCGCTCGCCACCGCTGCCCACGAGTGTCCTCTACTGGAGTGGGGCGGAAGTTGGTGTCCCAGGCGCCGCATCGACCGGCGAGGTCAAGGAGGCGCCGAGCACACCAGGGAGTGCATCGATCCATGCATGACCGAGCGCGCGCAGAAGCCGACGCCGAGATCGGCGAGGATAGGTGGATGCATGGGTCATCAACCTCCGCCTTACTCCACTGTCTCTCTGAGCGGTGAGCCCTGGCATCCTCCTCGCCGCGCTGATCGTTGCCATCGGAGCCCAGGCAACTCGCGTGCTCGTGCCCCGACGCGGCAACTATCCACTGGCCGTCGTCTGCGCTGCGGCCGGCCTGCTCGGCGCGGAGCTGGTGGCGCTGGGCGGCCATGGCGGCCCTGCGGTCGGGGTGGTGCACCCGATCGCTGACGCCGCCGGGATCGCCGCTGTCGAAGCGGCCGGACTGGTGCTTGCCGCTCCGCGACGGCTGGGTCGTCGATAATCGGGGCTCACCAGCCACGGAGAAGCCTCGTGCGTTTCCCGACCGGTCGATCCGCGCTTCTCGCAGTCGCCGCCGTGGCGGGCGCGGCTGTCTACTGGCGTGTCGGCGCTGTCCAGCGC
>NZ_JAEKNS010000145.1:0-66649 GCF_016464765.1 Candidatus Aeolococcus gillhamiae
CGCCAGTGCCGCCCGAAGCGGCACCACCAAGGCGGCGCCTTCCCGTCCCGCCGCGGCCCCGGCCGCCGCGCCAAAGGCGAAGGCAGCGACCCCGTCGCCAGCGCCCAAAGCCGCTACCAAACCGGTGGCGACAGCCGCCAAGACCGGCAGCGCCGCCGCGCCTCACAGCCGGCAGGCGAAGCCGGCCGCGACCCAGCCGGCGGCCAAGAAGCCAGCGACGAAGGCGGTCAGCCCGGTCGCCAAGCCGGCTCGGAGCGCGGCAACGACGGCGGCCCGGCTCGCGACACCGGCGCGCAAGGTGGCCAAGCCGGCGGCGAAGGCAGCGTCGCGGACCTCTGCAAGATCCCCCGCCAAGGGCGTGGGACGCAGCTCCGCTACGGTGCGATCGGCCGCGAAGTCGACCTCCGTCCGGGGTCGAGCCAAGCCGGCGCAAAAGCGATCGGCCAAGCCGCAGCGCAGCGCGCGACCGGTGGCGAAGCGACAGGCGGCGCCCGCCCGGGGACCCTCCCGCCCGGCCAAGCCGGCCGCCAAGAGCTCCCGGGCGATCACGCGACCCGCGCCGAAGAAGCCCAGCGGTGGCCCCCGACGACCGTCTGCGCCGGCAAAACGGAGCAGGGCAGCGCCAAGGTCGAAGCCGAAGCCGATCGCAAGAGGGAAACCGACATCGAAATCGCAGTCGAAGTCGAAGGCGAGCGTGAAGCCGATTGCCAGGGCGAAACAAGCTCCGAAGAAGGGAGCGGTCAGGAAGCCGACGTCCGCTCGCAGCGCTCCAGTTCGCAAGCCAACCCGACCGGCGGCCACTCCGACCGGGACCACAAGGCCGGCACCAAAGCCGGCCAAGCCCAGCGCCAAGAGGCCGGCCAGGCCGGTGCGCAAGCCCCAGGGTCGGTCGGGGCGGCGCTGAGCCGAGCGGTCAGCGATCGGGCGGACCTGTGGCCGGGTACACCCCCCGACGCGACGGAGGAAGCAGCTCCGCGACGCGCGCCGCGATCTCGTCGGCAATGGCCGGGTCGTCGCGGCGTCCGGTGAGGTCGAGCTCGAAGGGAACGCCGTAGCGGACCACGATCTCCGGGCGCCGCCACAGTCCGACCCGCCGAGCACCGTCCTCGTCAACGCCGCTGACCGCGACGGGGAGCACGGTTGCGCCCCCGCGCCGCGCCAGGAACCCCACTCCCGCCTCGGCGCGGTGCATGGTGCCGTCGCGGGAGCGCGTGCCCTCCACGAAGATGAGCAGTCGTCCGCGACGACGCAGCACATCGAGCGCGCGCGTCACCGCGCGGCGATCAGCCCCGCCGCGGTCGACCGGGATGCAGTTGCAGCCCGCGAGAAACCATGCGACCGGGCGAGCAAAGTACAGCTCACGCTTGGCCATGGCGAACAGCGTGCGCGGGAAATAACCTCCGAGGATCATCGGGTCGAGGTTGCTGGTGTGATTGCTTGCCACCAGGAGGGGACCGTTACGAGGGATGTTGGCCTCCCCGACGATCCGCAGACGACGTCGCGACAGCAGCCGTAGGTAGAGCCGCGACAGCAACGCCGCGATCCGGTAGCGCCACGGACGGCGATCGTCGTCACGGACCGGGAACTTCTCGGGAAAACCCTTCACGGGACTGGCCATTGAGCAATGGTGCAGGAGAGGCGGGACGGTGCGCCACCTACAATCCGGCCCAGCCCCTTTAGCTCAACGGCAGAGCAGCCGGCTTTTAACCGGTTGATGGAGGTTCGACTCCTCCAGGGGGCAGCGTCAGCTACGCCGCCGGCGTTTGCGACGCCGAGTGGCCGCCGCTCCCGTACCCGCCGGGCGGCTGCGACGCGCCGAGCGTCGACCAGGCGACTGCACCCGCGGGGGGGGTCACCGCCGGCGTCATTCCCCATCTGCTGAATGTGGTCGTGCTCGTGGTGGTTGTTCCGGTGTCGGTCACCGTGGCGACATATGAGACGGGAAGGTTGGAGCCGGCGGCGATGTCGAGGTGCGCAGAACCGGTCGCTCCCTGCTGCGCCGGCACCGCCCCCGCGATCCTCCTGGCGCCACCGCCGAGCTGCTTGATCGACGAGGGCGTCAGCCCTGCCTCCTGGACCTGGTCCCCGACCGTGATTCCCGGCGCGACAACTCCGTAGGGAGCGTCACCGCTCGAGACAGAAACCCATCTGTCCGCCAGGCCGGGGGCGCTTGCCGCCGGCACACCGAGCTGATCCTGGAGAGCCGGACCGTTGCCCTGGAAGTACACCGTGCCGTTCATCAGCAGCAGGGTGAACTTCTCGGGACCGTACGTGGAGTCCATGGTGATCAGCTGGTTGCCGCCGTCCTGGCCGGCGTCGCCCGTGATGGTCTGGTTGCCGTTGCTGCCCTTCGATACCGCCACGTAATGGAAACCGGTGGAGCTGTTGGCGGCGCTGAGCGCCTGTTCGTACAGCGCGGTGGCGTGGGTCACGGCAGCGCTCGAGGGTGACGGGGCCAGGGTCGCCGTGCTCGACGGGGTGGCGTGGGTGCCGCGGGTCAGCAGGCCCAGGGGCACACCCACGGCCACGCCGGCGATCAGCGCGCCGGCCACCGCGGCTGCAGCAGGGAGGGAGCGCCTGGGCCGTCCCGGCAAGCCCGATGGGGGTGGTGGCGGCGGCAGCGGCGGGGCCAGCGCGCCGGGCCCGGGCGGTCCCGGAGCCAGGTCGAATCTGTCTGGTCGGACGTCGGTCATGGCTGAATATCCTGCAGGGTCAACCCTTACGGTTGCCTTTCGGCATCCCGTTCCGGGAGCCAGCGAAGCTCGCGCGGGCCAGAGACGCCGGCGTCGGCCAGGTACTCGCGCAGACCGTCGACAATGTGCACCGCGGCAACGGGATCGGCGAACGTCGCCGTGCCCACCTGGACGGCGTCTGCTCCGGCCACCAGGAAGTCGACGGCGTCGCCCGCGTCGCTGATCCCCCCGACGCCGATCACCGGGATCCTGACCACCTGGCGCACGGCGGCCACCGCGGCCAGCGCCAGCGGCTTGATGGCCGGGCCGCTCAGACCACCCGTCCCGGACCGCGGCAGCACCGGCCGGCGCAGGTGACGGTGGATCTTCATCCCCACGAAGGTGTTGACCGCCGAGACCGCGTCCGCGCCGGCGGACTCGACAGCGACGGCGACCGCTGCGATGTCGGTGACGTTGGGGCTCAGCTTCACGATCACGCACCGTCCGGTGACCGCGCGGACCGCGGCCGTGACGCGCGCAGCCTCCTGCGGGTCGCGACCGAGGTCGAGGCCGTGCGTGATGTTGGGGCAGGAGATGTTCAGCTCGTAGCCGTCGACACCGGGTGCGGCATCGAGGATGCGCACGCAGTCGACGTACTCGGCGACGCTGGCGCCGGCGACGTTGACGACCACCGCGCACGTCCACTGTGCAAACCGCGGTGCGTACTCATGCGCGACATGCTCGACGCCGGGGTTCTGCAGCCCGATGCTGTTGAGCATCCCGCCCGCGGTCTCGGCGACGCGCGGAGGTGCGTTGCCGGCGCGGGCGAGCCTGGTCGTCCCCTTCGTGTAGAGGGCACCGACACGATCGAGGTCGATGAGCTCGGCGAGCTCGAAGCCGAAGCCGGCGGTGCCGCTGGCCAGGCCCACCGGGTTGGCCAGGCGCAGCCCGCGGCCGAGGTCGACGCCCATGTCGACACTCATCTCGGTGCTCGCATCGGTCATGCGACGTGCGCCGGGGGAAGACGCATGAGCTCGTCCCAGGCCACCAGGCGGATCGACATGACCGGTCCGTCGCTACAGCAGAGCGCCCACTGCGACGCGCCGTCCCCGCGGTGGACGGGCAGCGCGCAGCCAAGGCAGGTCCCGAAGCCGCAGCCCATCGGGGCCTCCAACGACACCTCGACAATACGCGGAGGCGTCCTGCCACCGGCGAGTGTGCGCGACAGCGCGGCGAGCATCGGGTTGGGTCCGCACGCGTACACGGCGGTGGCAGCGTCGAGGTCATCGGGGATGCCCGCGGTCACCACGCCCCGCATGCCCCGGCTGCCATCGACCGTCAGCTCGACGACATCGACATCGGGGTCGCCGCGGGCGAAACGATCCGGTGGGTAAAGAAGGTCCGCGCTGGCCGCACCGCTCACCACCGTGACCTGCTGACCGTGGCCTCGCAGGGCGCGGACCAGGAGCGGAAAGGGGGCGCAGCCGAGTCCACCGGACAGGCACAGCGATCGCGGCGCACCCGTGTCCACCGTGAAACCGACGCCGAGAGGACCCAGGGCGGTGAGTGGGTCGCCGGGCCGGAGCGAGGCGAGGATGCGAGTGCCTGCCCCTACCGGTGCGAGGATGAACGCGACCACGTCAGCCTCGCTCCACGCGACGCTGAACGGCCGGCGCAACAGCGGGCTGAAGCCATCGCCGCAGCGCAGCTGCGCGAACTGGCCGGGGAGCGCCGTGGCGGCGAGGTGCGGCAACCGCGCGCTCACCTCGACCATGCCACCACCGAGGACCTCGACGGCGACGACCTCGCCATGCTCGTCGCGCACCTCGCGCAACGAACGGCTCACGGCATCGCCCCGACGGCGCCCTCGCGATACGCCCGTACCGGGCCGATGGCGAACCACTCGCCGGCCTGCTGCCGGATCATGGCGTCGACCAGGGCTGCCGCGGTGTCCAGGGAGGTGCAGCAGGGGATGCGGCGCTGCTCGGCGGCAAGCCGGATGCGATAGCCGTCCTTCACCGTGCGTCCGGCCGCAGCGACCGACGCCGCACCGTCGGCGGAGTAGTCCAGCTCGTCGGTGGCCAGGTGCGAGACGGTGTTGATGACCAGCTGCACCTTCCCCTCGTCGATCACGTCGATGACATTGGGACGTCCGTGGCCGAGCTTGCCGACGGCGACGGCGCTGATCCCTGCGTGCGCGAGCATGCTCACCGTGCCACCTGTCGCGTACAGCGTGAAGCCGAGCGCGCTGAGCTGCGCCAGGATCGGCAGCGCCTCGGCCTTGTCGGGGTCGGCGATGCTGCACAGCACTCCACCTGACGTCGGCACCGAGCCGAGGGCGGCGAGGAAGGCCTTCTCGAGCGCGGCACCGAGGTCGACGTCGATGCCCATGACCTCTCCTGTCGACTTCATCTCCGGCCCGAGGACGGTGTCGACGTCGGTGAGCTTGACCGTGGAGAAAACCGGCGCCTTGACAGCGACCAGCGGGCGCGGCGCAACCAGGCCGGTGCTCCAACCGAGGCCGGCAAGCGTCTGCCCACCCATGACCCGCACCGCCAGCTCGACCATCGGCACTCCGCTGACCTTGCTCAGGAACGGCACGGTGCGCGACGCGCGTGGGTTGACCTCGATGACGTGGGCGCGGCCGCGGTAGACCACGAACTGGATGTTGCAGAGGCCGCGCACACGTAGGGCGATGGCGATGCGCACGGTGTCGGCGACGATCTGGTCGCGCACCGCCGGGTCGAGTCTCGGCGCCGGGTACGCGGCCATCGAGTCGCCGCTGTGCACGCCGGCACGCTCGATGTGCTCCATCAGTCCCGGCACCACCACGGTCTCGCCATCGCAGATGGCGTCGACGTCGACCTCGGTGCCGAACAGGTACTTGTCAACCAGCACCGTGCCCCGCCGCTGGGAGCCGTCCTCGGGCAGCACCGCCATGGCCGCGACCAGGTAGCGCTCGAGTGCGTCGCGACTGTGCACGACCTCCATGGCGCGCCCGCCGAGCACGTAGGAGGGCCGCACCAGCACCGGATAACCGATACGGTCGCCGATCTCGATCGCCTCTGCGAGATCCGTGGTCGCGGCCCCGCTCGGCTGCGGGATGCCCAGCGAGCGCATCAGCGCCTCGAAGGTGCGCCGATCCTCGGCGGCGTCGATGGTGTCGACGTCACTGCCCAGGATGGTCACCCCGGCGGCGTGGAGCGGCCGCGCGAGGTTGACCGCGGTCTGGCCCCCAAACTGCACCACAACTCCGCGCGGCCGTTCGGCGGCGATCACCGATAGCGCCGACTCTGCGTCGAGCGGCTCGAAGTACAGCCGGTCGCTGCAATCGAAGTCGGTGCTGACCGTCTCGGGGTTGCTGTTGATCATCACCGCCTCGAGCCCGGCGTCGCGCAAGGCCTGCGCTGCCTGGACGCTGCAGTAGTCGAACTCGATGCCCTGGCCGATGCGAATCGGCCCGCTGCCGAGAACGACGACGCAATCGGCGTTGGCGACGGCGTCCTGTCCCTCGTCCTCCATCTCGTAGGTCGAGTAGTAGTACGGCGTTTGCGCCTCGAACTCCGCCGCGCACGTGTCAACGCACTTGTACGCGGGACGCAGGCCGAGCGCTTCGCGGCGCGCACGGACGTCCACTGGTTCCTCGCCGCGCAGCTCGCCGATCCGCGCGTCACCGATGCCGAGGTGCTTGGCCTCGGCGAGCAGCTCGGTGGAGGGATCGCCCCAGCGGATCCGCTCCTCGCACTCCACGATGGTGTGCAACCTCTGCACGAACCACGGCGCGATCGTGGATCGGCGCGACACCTCGCTCACCGTTGCGCCCCCGCGCAGCGCCTCCATGACCGCGAAGGCGCGTTGGTCGTTGGCACTCTCGACGAGCACGTGATCGCGGACTGACGCGGGATCCGGCCGGCGCTGCTCGAGGGATCGGATCGCCTTGTTGAAAGCGGCCTCGAAGCTGCGCTCGATGGCCATCACCTCACCGGTCGACTTCATCTGCGTACCCAGCCGGCGGTCGGCGTCG
The DNA here is from genome assembly GCF_016464765.1 of Candidatus Aeolococcus gillhamiae. Classification (NCBI taxonomy): domain Bacteria; kingdom Bacillati; phylum Candidatus Dormiibacterota; class Candidatus Dormibacteria; order Candidatus Aeolococcales; family Candidatus Aeolococcaceae; genus Candidatus Aeolococcus; species Candidatus Aeolococcus gillhamiae. The sequence goes on from NZ_JAEKNS010000145.1 coordinate 6,697, forward strand.
GGGAACTTGTCGAAGGGCCAGCGCGGGATCTTCACCACGCAGTAGTCGAGAGCCGGTTCGAAGGCCGCGCAGGTGCGCCCGGTGACCGCGTTGGGAATCTCGTCGAGACGGCGCCCGGCCGCGATCTTGGCGGCCACCCGCGCGATCGGGTACCCCGTCGCCTTGGACGCCAGCGCCGAGCTCCGCGACACCCGCGGGTTCACCTCGATCACGAAGTACTGGTGGCTCTCCGGGTGCATGGCGAACTGGACGTTGCAGCCACCCTCGATGTCGAGCGCCGAGATGATCCGCAGCGCCGCGCTGCGCAGTTGTTGATGCTCGCGGTCGGTCAGGGTCTGTGCCGGCGCGACCACGATGGAGTCACCGGTGTGCACCCCCATCGGGTCGAGGTTTTCCATGTTGCAGACGGTGATACAGGTCCCGGATGCATCGCGCATCACCTCGTACTCGAGCTCGCGCCACCCTGCCAGAGAGCGCTCGATGAGCACCTGGCTGATCGGGGACGCAGCCAACCCCGCGCCGACGCGCTCGGCCAGCGTCTCATCGGTCTCGCAAAACCCCCCGCCCGTGCCACCGAGCGTGAACGCCGGTCTCACCACCAGTGGCAGCCCCACCTCGGCAGCGAAGGCCCGCGCCTCCGACAGCGACGACACCGTGAGCGACACCGGCACGGGCTCACCGATGCGGTCGAGCAGCGCCTTGAAGAGACCACGGTCCTCCGCGGTGCGAATCGACTGGAGGGAGGTGCCGAGGACGCGCAGGCCGTACCGCTCGATGACGCCCGCATCGGACAGCTCGACGGCAAGGTTGAGAGCGGTCTGGCCGCCAAGCGTGGCCAGCAAACCATCGGGACGCTCCGCAGCGATGATCCGCTCGAGAACCCCAACGGTCAGCGGCTCGACGTACACGGCGTCGGCAACGTCGTCGTCAGTCATGATCGTCGCTGGGTTGCTGTTGACCAGCACCACGCGAATTCCCTCTTCGCGCAGAGCCTTGCACGCCTGCGTCCCAGCGTAATCAAACTCGGCAGCCTGCCCGATGACGACGGGCCCACTACCGATCACAAGCACGCACTGTGGTTTGGCACCGGACGCCACGGACGCCGAAGCAGACTGTCTGAGCGAGCCGGCCTGCCGCCCGTCGCCCTCGCCGGTCCTTGCAGGGGTTTGGCACATGCGAAGGAACTCGTCGAACACCTCAGCGCGGTCCTGCGGGCCCGGCGCACCCTCGGGGTGGTACTGCACACTGAACGCCGGCAGCTCGCGATGGCGCAGTCCCTCGACGCTCTGGTCGTTGAGGTTGCGCTCGCTGACGTACCAGCCGCTGTCGGGCGGGATGCTGTCGGCATCCACCTGGAACTCGTGGTTGTGTGAGGTGACCCGAACCGTACCGCGCTCGCGGTCGCCGACGGGATGGTTGCCGCCGTGGTGCCCGAAAGGCAGCCGCGAGGTGGTCGCGCCGATGGCCCGGCCGAGAACCTGGTGACCGAGGCAGATGCCGAGCAGCGGGATCCGCAGCTCCAGCAGAGCGCGCGTCAGCGCCACAGGGCCATCGAGACGCACCGGGTCGCCCGGGCCGTTGGAGAGCAGCACCCCGTCCGGCCGCTGGGCGAGAACGCCGTCGATGCCAGCGTCGTGGCGGACAACGATGACCGTGGCGCCGCGGCTGCGCAGGGCGCGCAGCTGGTTGTACTTCACGCCCATGTCGACAACCACGATGCGTACCTCGCTGAAGAGGTCGCGTGTCCCGGCAAGCTCGACGACGCGCTCCAGCGTGGCGTCGAGTCGCTCGCCCCAGTCGATGACCGGCTGATCGTGCGCGACCGCGGCGACCAGGTCCTGGTCGGTGACGGTCGGCGCCCGGCGTGCCGCCTCGACCTGCTCGGTGGCGCTCATCGCCGCCGACGCCGCGATCACCCCGCGCAGAGTGCCATGGTCGCGCAGATGGCGCGTCAGCGCGCGGGTGTCGACACCCCGCAGGCCGGGGACGTTCCAGCGACGCAGCTCCTCGTGCAGCGTGCGCTCAGCGCGCGCGTGTCCCGCGTCGAGGGACAGCTCGCGCACCACCAGCGCGCGGCAGTGGACGCGGTAGGACTCCGCGGTGTCATCGCGGCAGCCGTAGTTGCCCATCAGCGGATGGGTCATGACCACCACCTGTCCGGCGTACGAGGGGTCAGTGATTACCTCCTGGTAGCCGGCCATGCAGGTGTTGAACACGACCTCACCGTTGCTCGCCGCCACATCGGCACCGAACAGCCAGCCGTCGAACACCGCGCCCGAGTCGAGCGCCAGCCTGCCCGCGATCGGCTCAGGCACCGGCAGCCTCCACCAGCTGCGCCGGCCAGGGCAGAAGTCTGTCGTCGTGGTGGACGATGCCGCCGTCCCTGATGGTGAGCATCACCCGGCCGCGCAGACGGGTGCCGCGCAGCGGCGTGTTCTGTGACAAAGAGAATCCCGCCGAGTCTCCGACCGTCCATTCAGCCGCGGGATCGAAGAGCACGCACGTCGCAGCCTCACCGACGCGCAGTCGCGGGGGGCGTCCTGTCACGGCGTCGCCGAGAATGCGGTGCGGCCCCGTGGTGAGACGCTCCAGAAGCACCGGGATCCAGTCACCGTGCATCCCACCGAGGGTGATGCACGCCGCCAGCGCGGTCTCCAGCCCGATCATGCCGGGTGCCGTCGTGGCAGGGTCACCGCGCTTCTGGTCGGCGCGATGCGGTGCGTGATCGGTGGCCACGGCGTCGATGACTCCTTCGCGAAGCCCCTGGATCAGCGCGTCGCGATCGCGTTCGGCTCGCAGTGGCGGGTTGACCTTGAGCAGCGCCGGGGGATCGGGGACCTCCGCCGCAGGCAGCCACATCGCCAGGTGGTGGGGCGTCGCCTCGGCGGTGACCGCGAGGCCGTCGGAGCGGGCCTGGCGCACAAGCTCGACCGAGGCGGCGGTGGAGAGGTGCTGCAGGTGGAGGCGGCCGCGCCCGGCCGTCCGCAACGCCTCGAGCGCCGCGCGCACCGCCGACGTCTCCGCGTCCTCGGGCCGGTCGACGGCGCGCGTGACCGGACCGCCGCCGTGGTTGCGCGCGGCGATCATCGCTTCGTCCTCGGGGTGGACGAGAACGGTTCGCGACACGTCGGCGGCGCGGCGCAGCAGCTCGGTCAGCACCGGGATCGGGGCGGCGTTGCGTCCGTCGTCGCTGAAGGCGACCGCACCGGCCGCGGCGCACCGCGGCACGTCGACGATCTCTGCGCCATCAAGCCCACGGGTCGCGGCGGCCACCACCATCACCTCGATGGGCGCCCCAGTGGCGCGCGCGCGCGCTTCAGCGATCCGCTCCGGCGTGTCCACCGGCGGATCGGTGTTGGCCATCGCCACGATGCGCGTGAACCCTCCGGCTGCCGCTGCCCGGGCGCCGGTCTGCACCGTCTCTGCGGGCTCGTCGCCCGGCTCGCGCAGGTGGACATGCAGGTCGGTGAAGCCGGGCGCGAGGATGCATGGCGCCTGGCCCGGCGCCCGAGTCAGGTCGATGACCGGCACCGTGCCCTCGTCGATGCTGCGATACATCGCGATGATCCGCCCCTCGCTCAGCCACACGTCCTGGCCGGTCAGGTCGATCCCGTTCGAGGGATCGATGACGCGCACACCGCGGAGGATGCAGTTCATCGTTCTGCCTCCATCATCCAAGCGCCGTCGACACCGTCGACCTCGCGCAGCCGCACCGCCACGCGCTCGCTCGGCGCGGTGGGAACATTCTTGCCGACGTAGGTGGCGCGCATCGGCAGCTCGCGGTGGCCCCGGTCGATGAGCACGAGCAGCTCGACGGTGGCCGGACGGCCCTCGTCGATGAGCGCGTCGAGCGCGGCCCGCAAAGTGCGCCCTGTGAACAGCACGTCGTCGACGAGTACCACCACGCGGCCGTCGATGCGGGGCGGCTCGGTGCCGTCGACGGCGCTGAGCGCGCCGGGGCGTGGGCGCGCGGGCCGGGGCCGATCGTCGCGATAGTCCTGGAGGGCGAGCGCCGCCAGGTCGGGCGCGGGACTGCCGAGAGCCGCCAGGGCACGCCCGATCCGTCCCGCGAGCGGGACGCCACGGGTGCGGATGCCGGCGAGGACGATCGGCTCGCCGTCGTGCCGCTCGGCGATCTCGTGCGCGAGCCTCATCACCGCTCGCGCCACGGCCATCTCGTCGAGCAGTCGCGGTCGCCCCTCGAGCGACTGAAGTGCGCCGTTCATGCCAGCAGCAGCTCGAGGAGAGCCATGCGCAGAGCGACACCGTTGGCGGCCTGACGGAAATAGGCGGCGCGCGGATCCGAATCCACCTCGGGGTCGATCTCGTCGACGCGCGGCAGCGGATGCATGACCACCGAGGTGGCCGGCAGCCGCTGCATGGTGGCCGCGTCGATTCGTATCGCACCGCGCGCCCTTTCGAACTCTGCCGGGTCGGTGAAGCGCTCCTTCTGCACCCGCGTCTGGTACACGACGTCGGCGCTCCCGATGACGTCGTCGAGGCGGGGGCTGAGCTGGTAAGGAACGTGACGGTCATCAAGGAGGGCGCGGATGTCCGGCCCCACCTGGACCACGTCCGGCGCCACGAAGCTGATCCGGACCCCGTCGTAGAGCGCGAGCAGCCGGGCCAGCGAGCGCGCTGTGCGGCCGAACCGCAGGTCGCCGCAGATGGCCACGTGCAGCCCCCCGATGCGGCCGAGCTCCCGCTCGATGGTGAAGAGGTCGAGCAATGACTGGGTAGGGTGCTCCCCCGGTCCGTCGCCGGCGTTGATGACCGGCACGGTGGCCACCACGGCCGCCTGCGCGGCGGCTCCCTCGCGATCGTGACGGAGCACGATGACGTCGGCGTAGGCGCACACCATGCGGATGGTGTCCTCGAGGGTCTCGCCTTTCATCGCGCTGGAGAAGACGTGGGCGGCCTCGGTGCCCAGGACGGAGCCGTCCAGCCGGAGCATCGCCGACTCGAAGCTCAGCCTGGTCCGCGTGCTGGGCTCGTAGAACAGCGTCGCCATGATCCGGCCGGTGAGGCTGTGGCCGCGCGTTCCCTCCAACGCGGTGGCGCGCGCGAAGAGCGCATCGAGCAGAGGGCGATCGAACTGGGCGGCACTGATGACGTGGTCCAGCGTCCCCGCTCGAACCGCCATCACGTCAACCCTCCGGGACCGCAGCCCGCGCGGAAGGCGCGCCGTCAGCAGACGACGATGCGCATCCCTTGCCGGCCTCACGGGACCTGCTTGAAGTGGATTCGTCCACGGCACTGTAGCGCAGCGGCGACGGTGGCCGTGGCGCCGGGCGGGCTGCGCTAGGCTGGCCCCATGGATGTGAGCGCGCTCGGCCGCCTCCTGCTCGTGGTCGGGATCGCGGTGGCGATCGTGGGCGGCTTCCTCGCCCTCGGCGGCCGTCTGCCCTTCGGACGTCTCCCCGGAGACATCTCCGTCCAGGGCCAGAACACGAGCTTCTTCTTCCCCATCGCGAGCTGCATCGCGCTGAGCGTGGTGCTCACCATCGTGCTCAACATCGTCTTCCGACGCTGAGCCCTCGAGCCCACCGGCGTGCAGCCGATGGGCTGACACGCTGGCTCAGGAGAGAAACGCGTCCGACTCGTACTGGTCGAGGTTGAGGATCCACGCCTCGGTGAGCTTGCCGTCGCGGAAGTGGCAGACATGGGCATACGGCTGGTCGAGGGACTTGCCGTTGCGCTCGCCGCTCGCCCGGGCCAGGGCCACGGCGTGGTCGTCGCTGGCGAGGATGTCGTGCAGCTCGACCTTGAAGGTGCCGTTGGTCAGCTCGAACTGCTTGACGAAGGTGGCGATCACCGCCTCCGGGCCGCGGTGGTCGCCCGCCAGCGGATTCTTGCCTTGGTTGTGCCAGACGATGTCCTTGTCGAAAAGCTCATCGCGGAGCATGTCGAGGTTGCCTGTCTGGAAGGCTTCGTATCCCCTGCGAAGCGCCTCTGCATTGGCGGTTGCGGTGTCAGGCATGCGCCGACCTCCGGTCGTTAGCGCTCTTCAGCCGAGCGCGGGGCACGCAGCATACCGCGGCCCGGCGGCCACCTTGATGACCTCGCCGCCGTCAGAAAACAGGGGTCTCGTGGTAGACGCCGAAGACCTCGCGGAGCGCGGCGACGATCTCCCCCTCGGTGGCGCGCGCGCGGACCGCGTCGATGATCGCCGGCATCGTGTTCTCCGTACCGGCAGCGACCTCCTTGAGCGCGTCCAGCCGCGTCGCCACGCTGGTGTTGTCCCGGCCCTCGCGAAGCTGCGCCAGCCGTTCGGCCTGCTCACGTTCAACCTCGACGTCGATGACCAGCACCTCGGGTGATTGACCGCCGGCGACCTCGGTGAACGCGTTGACCCCGACGATGACCCGCTCGCCGGAGTCGAGCTGGGACTGGTAGTGGAACGCCGCTTCGGCGATCTCGCGCTGCGGGTACCCTTCGGCGATGGCGCTGAGGATGCCTCCGCGCTCCTCGATCGCCGTGAAGTACTCCTCCACCGCCGCCTCCATCCTGTTGGTGAGGTCCTCGATGAACCAGCTGCCGGCGAGCGGGTCGGCCACCGAGGGGACGCCCGTCTCATAGGCGAGGATCTGCTGGGTGCGCAGGGCGATCTGCGCCGCCTTTTCTGTGGGCAGCGCCAGCACCTCGTCCATCGAGTTGGTGTGCAGCGATTGGGTGCCCCCGAGGACCGCGGCCATCGCCTCGAACGCGGTGCGCGCGATGTTGTTCTCGATCTGCTGGGCGGTGAGCGAGCACCCGGCGGTCTGCGTGTGGAACTTCAGCTGCAGGCTCTTCGGGTTGGAGGCTCCGTACCGCTCCCGCAGGCGCCGCGCCCAGATTCGCCGGGCGGCGCGGTACTTGGCGATCTCCTCGAAGAAGTCAATGTGGCTGTTGAAGAAGAAGCTGAGCCTCGGCGCAAAGTCGTCGACGTCGAGTCCCGCGGCGATCGCCGATTCCACGTAGGCGAACCCGTCGGCCAGAGTGAAAGCCAACTCCTGCGCGGCGGTGCTGCCCGCCTCGCGGATGTGATAACCGCTGACCGAGATGGGGTGCCAGCGCGGCACCTTCTCGGCACAGAATGTGACCACGTCGGTGACCAGACGCATCGACGGCTGGACCGGGAAGATGAACTCCTTCTGGGCGATGTACTCCTTGAGGATGTCGTTCTGGAGGGTGCCGCCGAGACGCTCGATGGGAACTCCCTGCTCCTCGGCGACGACGAGGTACTGCGCGAACACGATCGGCGCCGGCGAGTTGATGGTCATCGAGGTGGTCACACGACCGAGGTCGATGCCGTCAAAGAGGGTGCGCATATCTTCGACGGAGTCGATGGCGACGCCGCAGCGGCCCACCTCGCCGAGCGACTGGGGCGCGTCACTGTCGTGGCCCATCAGCGTGGGCATGTCGAAGGCGACAGAGAGGCCGGTCTGGCCGTGGTCGAGAAGGAAGCGGTAGCGCTCGTTGGTGTCGGCGGCGCTGCCGAAGCCGGCGAACTGGCGCATCGTCCAGAGCTTGCCGCGGTACATCGAATCGTGGATGCCGCGCGTGTAGGGAAACTCGCCCGGCACGCCGAGGTCGCGCTCGACGTCGAGGTCGGCAACGTCGTCGGGCCCGTAGCTGGGCTCCAGGGAGAGGCCTCCCAGCGTGTCCTCGGGGACCGCCGGCGCCAGCCGCCGGGGCTGGATTGTCTGTGCCATCAATGGGCTCCGCCTGTGTTGGCGTTGAGGATGCGGTCGGCGATGGCGTAGGGGTCGACGCCGCGGAGATCGCCGCTCAGCTCGGAACCCATTGTGCCCTCTTCGAGCTCCCGTCGCGCTCGGTCGGCGGCGCGTTCGACGACGATCGCCTCGATCTCTGCCTGAAGGCGCTCGCGACGGCGGCGCTCCAGCTCGCCGCTTGCGGCGATGGCCACGTGGTGCCGTTCGATGGCATCGAGCAGCTCATCGACTCCGGCGCCGCTGGTGGCGCTGGTCTGCACCACGGGCGGCTTCCAGTCGCTCGTCCCCTTGGTCTGACGGACCAGGTCGCGCAGCTCGCGGGCCACCTTGTCCGCGCCGGGCACATCGGCCTTGTTGACCACGAAGATGTCGGCGATCTCGAGGATGCCCGCCTTGAGGATCTGCACGCTGTCACCGGACACCGGCGTGGTCACCACAACGGTTGTGTCCACCGTCTGCATCACCTCGAGCTCGCTCTGGCCCACTCCGACCGTCTCGAGCAGGCAGCGGTCGCGTCCGCTGGCGTCGATGAGACGGATCGCCTCGCGGGCGGCGCTGGCCAGCCCCCCGAGATGCCCCCGGGCGGCCATGCTGCGGATGTACACGCCGTCGTCGCCGGTGTGGCGCTGCATGCGCACCCGGTCGCCGAGGATGGCGCCGCCGCTGAAGGGGCTGGACGGGTCGACGGCGATCACCCCGACGCGATGCCCGGCCTTGCGCCAGCGGGTGATCAGCTGGTCGCAGACGGTGCTCTTGCCGCTCCCGGGAGGGCCAGTGACGCCGACCACGTGGGCGGCGCCGGCGCGGCCGCGCACTCCCCGGATCACCTCCTCGGCGGCGGGATCGCGATCCTCCACCAGCCGTATGGCCCGGGCCAGGGCGCGCACGTCGCCCTCGAGAAGCCGGGTGGCGATGTCCATGCGGGCCGAGTGTAGCCGCGGGGTCCGGGCACGCCGATCGGGAGCGTCGAGGCGAGTCGGCCTTCTCGTACCATCGCCCGGTGAGCGTTCCCGAGGCGCCGTCGCGCCGGCGGCGGCAACGCAGGTCACGACGACCACGGCGGGGTCCCCGCGTCCTCGCCGTCGCCGGCATCTTGCTCAGCTTCGCCGTCGCCGGCGCCGCCGGCGCTGCCTTCTATTTCTCGCCTGCCATCGCGGCCGCCTTCCAGGACTTCGGGCACGGCATCCACCAGGGAACCGCACCGAGCACGAGCCCATCGGCAGCCGCGCCGGTCAGCCAGCCGGTCGCCGTGGCCTCCAGCGCACGCGCGTTCACGGTGCTGCTTCTCGGCTCGGACAACGACGCCAAGTTCCCGGGGGGCGCCGTGCTCACTCAGTCGATGATCCTAGCCCGGGTGGACCCGGTGACCAAGCACGTCACCATGCTCTCGATCCCGCGCGACCTCTACGTGCCCCTCTCCACCGGGGGCACTGACAAGATCGACAAGGCGTACCTCCAGGGTGGAGCCGATGCCGCGATCGCCACGGTGGAGCGCGACTTCAACGTGCATATCGACCACTTTGCCTGGATCGGTCTGCTCGGCCTGGTCCACCTCATCGACAAGGTCGGCGGCGTCGACGTGGTGGCCAGCAACCCGGTCCTCGACGACTTCTATCCCAAGGACCTCGGCGGCAACAATCCGTACGACATCGAGCGGGTGGCGGTGCTTCCTGGACCCCAGCACATGAACGGGCTCCAGGCGCTGCAGTACGTTCGCTCGCGACACGACGACCTGCGCAGTGACTTCGGGCGTTCGGCTCGCCAGCAGCAGGTGCTCCTGGCGTTTCGGGCCAAGGCCAAGCTGCTCGGCATCGCCGACGTGCCCGACATCGCCGGCGCGATGAGTGGCCAGTTCACCACCGACATGTCGGTGGCCCAGGTGGGCGACCTGTTGCCCATCGCCGGCAACGTCTCGCTCAGCAACGTGCAGCAGGTGGTGCTGCAGCCGCCTTACTCCGCGCCACAGATCATCGGCTCGCAGAGCGTGGTAGTTCCCAACTGGGACCTGATCCTGCCGCTCGTACGCAAGTACTTCCCGCAAGCGTGAGGCGTCTGCGGTTCTTCGTCGTCCTCCTGGTGCTGTGGACGGCGTTCGGGCTCGGCGTCAACCGCTTCCTCGACAGCCGCAAGTCCACATTGATCACCCATCCCAACGCAGTCGCGCCCACCGCGGAGACACCGGCGCTGAGCCTGCCCGGGACCATCTACGTGAGCCAGGCGGGGCACCTCTACCGCTTCCGTGGCGGCCAGTTCACAGACATGAACCTGTCCGCACAGGCGGGGTCGTGGATTCAACCGGCGTTGGCAACATCAGGACAGTTGCTCGTGGTGGCGCGAGCGTCGAATTTCAGCGACATCTACCTCGTCGACGCGGCCACCGGCGCGATCGTCAAGAAGCTGACGTCGAACGCCACCAAGACGCCGAAGGTCGAGCTCAATGCCTGGTCGTTCTGGCCACACCTTGCCGCCGACGGCGCCACGCTGATCTCCGGCTACGACGGTCCCAAGACCGGTACCACGTACGAGGTGCACCTGGCGGTGTGGTCGGGCCAGCTCACCGGCAAGGTGCTGACCAGGCAATGGACGCAGCCAGACGCGTACACCGGAGGCGATGTCTCGCCCGCGCCACTCCCCGGCGGCGGGGTCCTGTACTCCAAATACTCGCTCACCGACAAGGCGCAGATCATCTCGCGCATCGTCAGCGTTGCCGGGCCGGGTGCCCCGCCCGTCTATCTCACAGGGGGCGCCGATGACTGCGCGGAGCCCGCGGTCAGCCCGGACGGCAGCAAGCTCGCTGTCATCTGCACCTCCGACACGCAGACCGCCAGGCTCGAGGTCTTCCCGCTGACCAAGGGCGCCGCCGGCGTCCCGCAGGTGATGGTCAACAACTGCCTGTGCGCCTCGCCGGCCTGGTCGCCGGACGGCAGTGCTCTCCTCTACCTGGCTCCCGCGGATGCCACCGGCCACTTCCAGCTGTGGTGGATGGATCACGCCGAAACACCGACGCCAGCCGCACCGAAGAAGGTCACGACGCACCTCGACTTCGACGCCACCTCGGCGCCGGTGTGGGCGCCCTAGAAGAAGACGCCGGCGAGCTCGTACAGCTCGATGGGAACGCGCCGCTGCTCCGCGACGACGTCGCTCATGGCAGCGATCTCCACCGATCCGCCACGCACCACCGGCATCATGCCCCAGCGTCGCTCGGCGACCAGACCATACGCGGCAACCCCAACTCTGGTCGCCCACACGCGGTCGTACGCAGTCGGTGAGCCGCCGCGCTGGGTGTGGCCAAGGACGGTGACGCGTGTCTCGTGGCCGGTGCGCTGCTCGATCATCGCGGCGAGGCTCTCACCGACGCCGCGCTTGCTCAACTGGGCGTGGCCGAACGCATCGGTTGCGGCCGCCGCCTCGGCGCTGGTGACGCCGTCCATCTGCACGCCCTCGGCGACCACGATGATCGAGAAGTCGCTTCCCTGCGCCCGACGGCGGTCGAGATGAGCGACGACCTGGTCGAGGGTGAGCGGAAACTCCGGGATGATGATCAGGTCCGCGCCACCCGCCAGGCCGCCGGTGACCGCCACCCACCCGGTGTCGCGGCCCATGACCTCGACCACCATCACCCGGTGATGCGAGGCGGCGGTGGTGTGGAGGCGATCGAGCGCCTCGGTGACGATGCTCACCGCGCTGTCGAAGCCGATGCAGTAGTCGGTGACGCTGAGGTCGTTGTCCATCGTCTTGGGAACGCCGACCACTGGTGCGCACTGCTGAGCCAGCCAGGAGGCGACGCTCAGCGTGTCGTCACCGCCGATGGCGACGAGCGCGTCGAGCCGGGCGGCACGCAAGTTGCGCAGACATTCCTCGAGACCACCCTCACGCTTCATGGGGTTGACCCGCGAGCTGCCGAGGATGGTGCCACCCAGCTGCAGGATCCCCGAGAAGGCGGAGCGATCCATCTCGACGTGGTCGCCCTCGCCGGTGAGCCCTGCCCAGCCGTTGCGGACGCCGACGACCGTGTCGCCCTCTGATAGCGCCGAGCGAGCCACGGCGCGAATAGCGGCATTCAGCCCCGCAGCATCGCCGCCGCCGGTGAGGACGCCGACGCGCATCGGGGCGGCGCGGGTCAGGCGCCCACGCCGGGCGTGTTGAGGAAGGTGTTCTCCTCGTCCTGCCCGAGGATCACTACGACGCCAGCGCCGGCAGTGGGAGCCGCCGTCGTCGCCGATGCCCCCCCGGTCGCCGTCGGGCTCGGCGGCTTGGTGACGCTGACGCCGAAGAACTTGGCGAACCACGCTGCTGTGGCGGCGTCCTTGCCAGCGCTTTCGTCGATGACCTGGGTGGTCGCGGAGCGACGCACGACGCCGCCGTCCGTGGTCGTCAGGGACATGTACTTGAAGAGCTGGGCCCAGCGCGCCGAGGCGTTGAGCGCGCGGCCGCTGCCGTCCTCGATGGTGACCGCCGCGTGCCGGCCGAGCACGGCGGAGTCGACGAAGACGTTCTGCACGTAGTGGGCGATCTCAGCGTAGGTGCGGTCGTGCGCGTACATGTACGCGGCGCCGCAGTTGGCCGGGTACCCGCACTCGTACAGGAAGTTGGTGTCGTCGAAGCTGACGTGCAGGACCGACTTGGTGTCGACGTCCTTGAGAAGCGAGTACAGCGCTTCGAGGTCGTTGACGTGCAGGTCGGTGACCACGTTGTCGCCGAGGCTGTTGAGCAGGTCGGGCAGGCTCCCCAGGCCACCGAGGCTGACCACCTTCTGCTTGAGCGCGGCGACCACCAGCTGCTGGCGGCGGCTGCGCGCGAAGTCCGAGCCCTCGCCGTTGTCGTTTGAATGGCGGGAGCGGGCGAACTGGAGTGCGCGGGTTCCGTTCAGGTGCTGCGCGCCGGCGTTGAAGTCGACCGTGGTCAGCTGGCAGTTCTCGTTGGGCCCCGGGCTGCACTCGCCGGCGGGGTACGCGTAGTCGGTGAAGCTGTTGGGAGCGACGACGTCGACTCCACCGACCGCGTCCACCGCCGCCCTGAACGCCGAGAAGTCCACGCCGACCCAGTGATCGATGTGGATGCCGAGCAGATGCTCGAGCGTCGGGTTGGCGACGGCGCCACCCGCGGTCGGGTCGGTGGCCGGAACAGGGCCCTGGCCGCTCATGCCGTCGGCATACGCCTGGTTGATGCGACTCGACCCGGTCTGGCCATTGGCCAGCTGGATCGGGACGTACCAGTCACGCGGGATGCTGATCTCGGCGACCGCCGGCGGTCCGTTCAGCTTTGGCTGCACCGAGATGATCATGATCGAGTCGGTCAGATACGCGCCGTCGTGGCCGAGGCCGCCGTAGCCGTAGACGGCGAAGTTGATGCGGTGCAGGTTGGTGCTCGCCTGGTTGATGGTCGAGCTGTTCTTTCCACCGATGAGGTCGCCGATGACACCGAACGGGTTCTGCCTGGTGAGATGCGCCAGACCGACCACGGTTCTGACGGCGAAGATGCCCGCCAGGAGGACTGCCGCGGTGGCGATCAGCGCGATCACACGTCTGGTGCGCAGCCAGGGAGGCGCGAGGTTGTAGCTGGAGCGGCGTCGCCGCGTCGAAGAAGCCATATGTCTCGTGTCCAAGGATGTGTGCGGCGCGGCCGCGATGCATCGCTGCGCACTCTTGCGAGTTGCGCCCGGGCTCCCGAGTGAAACGTGGGCAGGGACGTGGGGTGACGCCGGAGTGAGGCTAGGGTAGCGCACCGCAGCGCGCCTGGGCCGCGCGCACGAGGGCGGCGCGACAGCGAACGCCTGTACGTCAAAGGTCAGTCGCGGAGCAGCGAGCGGGCAATCACCAGGCGCTGGATCTGGTTGGTTCCCTCGTAGATCTGCGTGATCTTGGCGTCGCGCATCATCCGCTCCACCGGGTATTCGTTGACGTAGCCGTAGCCACCCAGCACCTGGACCGCATCGGTGGTCACCTTCATGGCGGCGTCGCTGGCGAGCAGCTTGGCGAGCGCCGCGAAGTGGGTGACCTCGGGCGAGTGGTCGTCGATCAGCTGCGAGGCGTGGTACACGACGGCGCGAGCGGCCGCCGTTTGCGCCTCCATGTCGGCGATCATGAACTGGATCGCCTGGAACTCCGCGATCGCCTTGCCGAACTGCTTGCGTTCGCGGGCGTAGCCGACCGCATAGTCGAGCGCGCCCTGGGCGATGCCCAGCGCCTGCGCTGCGACGCCGGGCCGGGAGCGATCGAGGACGCGCATGGCGAGCCCGAAGCCGCTGCCCTCCTCACCGAGAAGGTTGGCGGCGGGCACGAGCACCTCATCGAAATGCAGCTCCGCGGTGTTGCTGCCGCGGATGCCAAGCTTGCCGTGGATCTGCGTTGCGGTGAAGCCCTTCAGCTCCCGCGCATTGTCGAGAACGAATGCGCTGACCCCGCGCGCTCCGCCCTTGGGGTCGGTCTTGGCAAACACCACGATGGTGTCGGCGACGCCGCCGTCAGTGATCCAGATCTTGCTGCCGGTGATGACGTAGTCATCGCCCTGCCGCGTGGCTCGCGTCTCCATGCCGGCGGCGTCGCTGCCCGCGCCGGGCTCGGTCAGCGCGTAGGCGGCAAGCTTCTTCCCGCTGGCGAGGTCGGGGAGGAAGTGCTGCTTCTGCTCGTCGCTGCCGCCGAGCATGATCGGGTACGCGCCGAGCGCCTGCACGGCGAGGATCAGCGCGCTGGTGGCGCAGGCCTTGGCGACCTCCTCGATAGCGAGGTTGAGTGTCAGCGCGCTCCCTGACAGGCCGCCGTACTCCGCGGGGAACGGCAACGCAAACAGATCGTGGGCGCGGAACATCTCGACGACATCCCAGGGGAACTCGCCAGTGGCGTCGATCTCGCGGGCGCGCGGTGCAATCCGGTCGCGGGCCAGCTCGCGAACGCTCTGCTGGATGAGCTGCTGCTCCTCGTTGAGGCGAACGTCCACGTGCTGCGTGCTCCAAGGGCCACGGCGGCCGGCCGGCGAGAACCCCGGGATTATGCGCGGCGCAGCAGTGAGCGCGGCCCGCTCCGCTGCAGGCTCAACCGTCGAAGACGGACCTGCTGATCACCATGCGCTGAACCTGGTTGGTGCCCTCATAGATCTGGCTGGCCTTGGCGTCGCGCAGCCTGATCGCGGCGGGGTGATCCTCGCGCCCTGAGTCGGGCGCGCACATCTCCACGGCCGCCCCGGCCGCGGCCACGCAGGTGTCGGTGGCATACAGCTTGGCGATGGAGGCGTCGCGGGTCATCGGCTGGGACAGGTCGGCGAGCCGCGCCGCGTGGGCTGTGAGCAGGCGTGCCGCGACCGTGCGCGCATGGATGTCGGCGAGCAGCGTCTCGTCGACGTCCCTCCCGTCGCGGCGCGCCGACGACACCACGTCGTCGAGGCAACCCTGGGCGATCCCCACCGCCTGGGCGCTGATGCCGATGCGCCCGCTGTCCAGCGCGGCCATGGCGACGCGGAAGCCCATGCCCTCGTCGCCCAGCCGGTCGGCGCTGCCGACGGACACGCCGTCGAGGACCAGCTCACCCGTCCACGACCCCGCCAGCCCCATCTTGTGAAGCGGCTCACCGGTGTTCAGCCCGCGGCTGTCCGCACCGACGATGAACGCACTGATGCCGCGCGGTCCCGGCGCGGTCCGGGCCATGACCACGTAGACATCCGCCGCGCGGCAGTTGGTGATGAACGCCTTGGTGCCGGTGAGCCTGTAGCCGTCGCCGTCGCGCTCGGCGCGGGTCGACAAGCCGGCCGCGTCGCTGCCGCTCCCCGGTTCGGTGAGGGCGAACGCAGCGGTGTGACGACCGGAGGCGATGGCGGGGAGATGGCGTTGCAGCTGCGCGGGCTCCCCGAACAGCAGCAGTGGCTCGCTGCCCACGCTGAGGTGGACGTCGAGGATCACCGCGCTGCTGGCACACACCCTCGCCACCGCCTCGACGAAGCGCGCGAACTCGACGTGGCCCGCGGCGGCGCCTCCATAGCGGGTGGGCAGGAGCAGCCCAGCCAGTCCCCGCTCGCCGGCGGCGCGCACCAGGGCGTCGGGTGACAAACCCTGTCCGCGCGCCATCTTCGCGGCGTAGGGACGGATGACCTCATCGACGAAACAGGCGGTGAGCTCGGCGATGGGCGGGGCGACCGGCGCCTCAGTCGACACGGACCAGCGTCGCTTCGCCCTGCGCCATGCCGCTGCAGATTCCCGCCGCACCGTAGCCGCCACCGCGGCGGCGCAGCTCGTACAGGAGCGTCATGAGGATCCGGGCACCGCTGGCGCCGATCGGGTGGCCGACGGCGATGGCTCCGCCATTGACGTTGACGCGCTCGGAGTCGACCTCGAGCATGCGCGTGCTGGTGATCGCCACCGCCGCGAAAGCCTCGTTGATCTCGATGACCTCGAGCCGGCCGGCGTCGACCTCGCCGCCGGTCCTGGCCATCGCCTTTTCGACAGCGATGGCCGGAACTGTGGCGAGGTAGGGATGCGCAGCGGCCGATTCCGCGTAGGTGATCCAGCGGCCCAGCACGGGGAGGCCGGCGGCGGCGGCGCGCTCGGCGCTCATCAACAGGACCGCGCTGGCGCCGTCGTTGATGCCCGGTGCGTTGCCGGCGGTGACCGTGCTGCCCTCGCCGAACGCTCCGCGCAGCGCCGCCAGCTTCTCGATGGTGGAGTCGGGACGGGGCTGCTCGTCGCGTGCTACGGACCTCTCTCCCACCGCCACGGGAACGATCTCATCGACGAAGCGTCCGTCCGCAAGCGCGGCCGCATACCGCTGCTGCGAGCGCAGCGCCCAGTCATCCTGCTGCTCACGTGTCACACCCAGCTCGGCGGCGATCTCGCTGCCGTGCACGCCCATGAGCACGCCGTCGGCGGGGCAGCACAGCCCGTCGCGATACACACTGTCGACCGCGGCCCGGTCGCCGAGGCGCGCACCGAAGCGCTGGTCCTCGAGCAGGTACGGCGCCCGCGACATGCTCTCCATGCCGCCGGCGACGACCACCTCGGCCTCGCCGGACGAGATCAGCAGTGCGCCCAAGTTCACCGCTTTGAGAGCGCTCGCACACACCTTGTTGATGGTGAACGACGACACGCTCGATGGCAGCCCGGCTTTCAGCCCCGCCTGGCGAGACGGCACCTGGCCCTGACCGGCGCCGATCACGTTGCCCATGATGAGCTGATCAACGTCGCCGCCCTCGGTGCCGGTGCGCTCGAGCACCTCGCGGATCACCCGGGCGCCGAGGTCGGTGGCGGCCAACGCGGCCAAGCCGCCGCCCAGCTTGCCGAACGGCGTGCGCGCCGCGGCCACGATGACCACATCCTTCATGGACGCAATCTACAGCGGCGGGACGAAGCGCAGGCCGGGCTGTTGCGCCGCCCTGTCAGATCTCCATAAGGTCCTCGAGGAGGTGGCGGGCGATGAGGATGCGCTGGACCTCACTGGTGCCCTCGCCGATCTCGTTGACCTTGACGTCACGGTAGTACCGGGCCACCGGTGACTCCTCCATGAAACCGTAGCCGCCATGGATCTGCACCGCCTGGTTGGCACAGGCCGTGGCCACCTCCGAGGCATGCAGCTTGGCCATCGACGCGTACGGGGCCGCGCTCCGACCGGCATCGATCGCGCCGGCCGCGCGCCAGGTCATCAGCCGTGACAGCTCGATCTGCGTGGCCATGTCGGCGAGCTTGAACTGGGTGGCCTGAAAGCGCGCGATCGGCTGGCCGAACTGGTGGCGCTGCACGCTGTAGGAGAGCGACGCGTCGAGACACGCCTGGGCAAGGCCCACCGACAGCGCTGCGATGGCCACCCGGCCCCCTTCAAGTATCTGGAGGAACTGGCGATAACCGCCGCCCTCGGTGCCGATCATGTTGGTCTGCGGAACATGGCAGTCCGCGAACACCAGCTCGCGCGTATCGCTGGCGTGCCAGCCGAGCTTGCGGTACTTGGCCGCCTGGCTGTACCCGGGAGTGCCGCGCTCGACCGCGATCGCGCTGATCTGCGGTTCACCGTCGGCATTCCCGGTCACCGCCGTGACCGTGACCCCGGCGCTGATCTCGGTCCCCGCGTTGGTGATGAACACCTTGCCGCCGTTGATGACCCACTCGCCGTCGCTACGCTCCGCACGCGTCCGGGTCCCGCCCGCGTCCGAGCCGGCCTCCGCCTCGGTGAGGCCGAACGCCCAGAGCTTGGTGCCGGCGAGCAGCTCGGGAAGCCACCGCTCCTGCTGCTCGGAGGTCCCGAAGCTGACGATCGGGCTGATGCCCAGGGAGACTGCAGCCTCGAGCGTGATCGCGACCGCTGCGTCGGCTCGGGCGATCTCCTCGAGCGCCAGGCAGTAGCTGAGGAAGTCGCCGCCGGCTCCGCCCACACTCTGCGGGAAGGGCAGCGCGAACAGACCGAGGTTGGCCATCCCGGCCACCAGGTCGTAGGGGAACTCGCCGGACTCGTCGTAGGCGGCAGCGCGCGGCGCGACCTCGTCCTGGGCGAATGCCCGCACGGTGCTGCGGATCTGGCGCTGCTCGTCGGTGAGGTCGAAGTTCACCGCGCGTGTGTGCCCAACTGGTCCCCGACGAGGCGGACGACGTCCTCGATGGTGTCCGCTATGGCCGCCCCCGCTTCAGTCAGCGCGTCGATCTTGCCCTGCGCGGTGCCGCTGTTCCCGCTGATGATCGCGCCGGCGTGCCCCATGCGCTTGCCGGGCGGTGCGGTGCGCCCGCTGATGAACGCCACCACCGGTTTGTCGAATCCCGAGCTGCGTAGGAACGCAGCCGCCTTCTCCTCGTCACTGCCGCCGATCTCGCCGATCATCACCACCGCGCGCGTCCGCTCGTCATCGGCGAACAGCGCCAGAACGTCGGTGAAGGTCAGGCCGAGGACCGGGTCGCCGCCGATGCCGACCGACGTGGTCTGGCCCATCCCCGCCTGGCCGAGCCCCTGGATCACCTCATATGTGAGGGTGCCGCTGCGCCCGACGATGCCGACCGGTCCGGGCGTGTTGATGTGGTTGGGGATGATGCCCACCTTGCACTGGCCGGGCGTCACAAGGCCCGGGCAGTTGGGACCGAGCAGCCGAGTCCCGGTCCTCCCCACGAACGAGCGCGCCCGGATCATGTCGTGGATGGGGATGCCCTCGGTGATGCACACCGCCAGGGGCACGGCGGCCGCGGCGGACTCCATGATCGCGTCGGCGGCAAATGGCGGGGGAACGAAGATGCCGCTGACGTTGGCCGCAGTGGCAGCGACCGCGTCGGCGACGGTGTCGAAGATGGGGACGCCATTGGCGTCCTGGCCGCCCTTGCCGGGCGACACGCCGGCGACGACGTTAGTACCGAACGCGCGCATCTGCTCGGTGTGGAAACCGCCCTCGCGGCCGGTGATCCCCTGAACCAGGACGCGGCTGGTGCTGTCGACGAGGACGCTCACACGCCGCCCCTGGTGAGCGCGACGATCTTGTCGGCGGCCTCGGTCGCGCTGACGGCGGGGACGATGCCCGCCTCCTGGAGCAGCTCCCGCCCCTCTTCCTCGCGCGTTCCCGTCATGCGCACCACCAGCGGCTTGGTGATCTTCAGCTCGTCGCGGGCGGCGATGACCCCCTTGGCCACCTCGTCGCCGCGCGTAATGCCACCGAAGATGTTGATGAAGACGCCGCGAACCTTGGGATCGAGCAGCACCATCTCCAGAGAGTTGCGCACCTTCTCGGCGCTGGCGCCGCCGCCGACGTCGAGGAAGTCGGCGGGCTCGCCACCATGCTGCTTGACGAGGTCGAGCGTGTTCATGACCAGGCCGGCGCCGTTGCCGATCACCCCGATGTCGCCGTCGAGGTGGACGTAGGTGAGCCCGCGGCGCTGCGCCTCCACCTCGTAGGGGTCGTCGCCGGTACGGCCGTCATCCCCGGTTGCGTCACGGGCGAGCTCCTCGGCGAGCGGGCGGTGGCGGTAGTGGGCGTTCTCGTCGACCTCGAGCTTCCCGTCGGCCGCGAGGAAGTCGCCGTCGGGTGTCAGCACCAGCGGGTTGATCTCGCACGTCACCGCGTCCAGCGCGGTGGCGACCCCGTACAGCTTCTGCGTGAGCACGACCAACGGTGCCGCCAGCTTGGCGGCACGGTCACGCAGCCGCGGCGCATGGCGCAGCGCCGCGAAGACCATCTGGCGGATCTCGTACGCCTGCGGGCCCGCGAACGGGTCGGGCCAGAGCTTGGCGATCTTCTCGGGCGACTCCTCTGCAACCTGTTCGATCTCCATCCCGCCGGCGGCCGAGAAGATGAGCGCCAGAAGCCTGCGATCGCGGTCGAGCGTCAGTCCGAGGTAGAACTCGCTCTCGATCGAAAGACCTGTCTCACACCAGACGCTGCGGACGGGGTAGCCGCGGATGTCCATGGCCAGGATCCGCGTCGCCTCGCGCTCGGCCTGGTCGGGCGTGTCGACGACGGCGATGCCGCCGGCCTTGCCGCGGCCGCCGGTGGGCACCTGCGCCTTGACGGCGACGCGGCCGAGCTCCCGTGCCGCGGCCGCCGCTTCCGCCGGGGTGCGCGCCAGTCGCCCCTGCGGGGTGGCGATGCCGGCTGCCACGAACTGCTGCTTGGCCTGGTACTCGAGGAGCTTCATGAGCGCGCGTCAGTCTAACTTTGCGATCCGCGCCCCCGGCGTGCGAGCTCGGGCGGGCTAGGCGACAGCCTTGCGGGCGGTGATGCGGTCGATCTCCTCGCCGTCCGCGGTGGTCGGGACCCATCGACCGGCGCGCGCGTTGGCGGCTACCTGCTGGGGCGTCGTGGCGCCGGCGATGACAGAGACCACATGCGGCTGTGCCGCCAGCCCGCCGATGGCCACGTCGAGCAGGGTGATGCCGCGCTCGCGTGCGAACCGATCGAGCGCTTCCACGATGTCGAAGTTGGCGTCGGTCATGAGCTTCTGGCCACGGCCGGCATCATTGCCCAGCCGGCTGCCGGCGGGGGGTGCCGTGCCGCGCGCGTACTTCCCAGTGAGCAGCCCGCTGGCCAGCGGGAAGTACGGCAGGATGCCCATCCCGTGACGCGCGCAGGCAGGCGTCACCGAGTCCTCCACCTCGCGACGTTCTAGCAGGCTGTAGTGGTTCTGGGCTGTGACGTAATGCGCCCAGCCGTGCTCGGTGGCGATGGCGTCCGCTTCGTCGATCTGCTCCCCGTTGTAGTTCGAACAGCCGATGGCGCGCACCTTCCCCGCGGTGACGAGATCGCTGAGCGCGCCCAGCGTCTCCTCCTGGCCGACCGAGTCGTCGAAGAAGTGATGCTGGTACAGATCGATGTGATCGGTGGCGAGCCTGCGGAGACTGTCCTCGACCGCTTCCATGGCCCAGCGGCGAGAACCGCCGGTGCGCTGCGGCCCCATCGGGCCGCCGAACTTGGTGGCGATGACAGCCTGGTGGCGCTGGCCGCGCAGGGCGCGCCCGATGATCTGCTCGCTGCGTCCGTCGCTGTAGATGTCGGCGGTGTCGAAGAACGCGACGCCCTCGTCGAGAGCCGCCTGGATGACACGCTCGCTGCGTGCGGCGTCGATCCGGCCGCCGAAGTTGTTGCAGCCGACCCCCACCACGGGAACCTCGATGCCGGACCGTCCCAGTGTGCGCCGCAGCAGTTCGCCCATCGATCTCTCCTCTGTCTGTCTCTGTGCGCCCATCGAACCATGTGGGGCCGTTTCGCAGCGGTGTCGGCATGGTCGATGACCCGCTGTTACCCTCGCGCCATGCCCGACACAGCGGCCCCGGAGGAGCCCGCCGGGAGCGCGCTCCGCCCGGTGGTGGTGGAACGCCCGGTCCTGGCGGTGCGCACGCTGGTCGTGGCGGCCCTCATCGTCATCGCCATCCTTGGCCTGCTCACAGTGCTGCGCCAGGTCCTCGACCTTCTGCTCATCCTCCTGGTTGCGATCGTCTTCGCTGAGGGGATGCGCCCAATCGTCGGCCGGCTGGAGGACCGCCGCCTGCCGCGGCCGGCGGCGATCGCCGTCGTGTACCTCGGTTTCATCGCCGTGCTGGCGCTGCTGATCACGCTCCTGGTGCAGCCCATCGTCGACGAGGCGACCAGCCTGGCTCGCCACCTGCCCAGCTACCAGGCGAGCATCCAGTCAACCGTGGCCTCGTGGCAGCATGCTCTCAACCTCGGCGGCAGTGGCAGCCCCAACATCGGCAACACGCTTGCGGGCAGCCTGGACACCGCCAAGAACGTGCTGCTCACCATCGGCGGCTACATCGTCGGCGTGATCGTCAACCTCATCCTGGTCCTCGTCATCGGCTTCCTCTGGCTGATCACCTCGGACCGTCTCAAACGCTTTGTGGTCGACCTGCTGCCGCTGCGCCACCAGGCGCTGGCCGGCGACGTCTTCGGGGAGATGGGGCAAAGAATGGGGGGCTTCCTGCGCGCCACCGCCATCAACATGGTGGTCGTCGGTGTGCTGACCGGGGTGGCCTGCACGGCGCTCGGCCTGCCCAGCCCGGTGCTGCTCGGCATCTTCGCGGGGCTGACCGCGGCCATCCCGCTGGTCGGGCCCTTCCTCGGCATCGTCCCCCCCTTCCTGCTCGGCCTCACGCTGGGCGCGGGGCACGCGGTGCTGGTCTTGGTGGTCCTGCTCATCGTGCAGTTGATCGACGCCAACTTCGTCGTACCCCAGGTGATGAACCGGGTGGTGTCGCTCCCCGCCCTGGCCGTGGTCGTCTCGCTGCTCATCGGCGGTGCGCTGCAGGGCCTGATCGGGGCGCTGCTTGCCGTCCCCGTGGCCTCCGCGCTGCAGGTGGTGTTCCTCCGGGTGGTGGTTCCCTACATCCACACCACTCAGGGCCGCAACGACCAGGCCTACGCCCGCGCGTACACCCCCCTCTCCGCCGAACATCGTGCCGGCCCAACCGAGGGAGGCCGCCGACTCAATCCACGGTGAAAGCGAAGGGGGAACTGCGTTCCCCCCTCGGGCACCCCCCAGCTCAGCGGTGTCAGCTCCGGCGACGTGAAGTCGCCTGCGCTGACGGTTCTGACGGGGCTGTTCTCATAACGGTATGTTGCCGTGTTTGCGTGGGGGCAGCGTGACCTGCTTGTCCATGGTCATGTGCAGTGCCTTGATCAGCGCCGCGCGCGTCTGCTTGGGCTCGATGACGTCGTCGATGTAGCCGCGCTCGGCAGCGTAGTACGGGTTGGCGAACTGCTCGCGGTACTCACTGATCAGCTCCGCGGTGCGCGCCGCCGGATCGTCGGCGGCGGCGATCTCGCGCTTGAAGATGATGTTGACCGCGCCCTGGGGACCCATCACCGCAATCTCGGCGGTGGGCCACGCGACGTTGTAATCGGCGCGGATGTGCTTGCTGCACATGACGTCGTACGCGCCGCCGTACGCCTTGCGGGTGATCACGGTGAGCTTGGGGACCGTCGCCTCGCAATACGCGTAGAGCAGCTTGGCACCGTGGCGGATGATCCCCCCGTACTCCTGGTCGGTGCCGGGAAGGAAACCGGGCACGTCGACGAACGTCACCAGCGGCACGTTGAAAGCATCACAGAAGCGCACGAACCTGGCCGCCTTGATGGACGCCTCGATGTCGAGCGCGCCGGCGAGCACGCGCGGCTGGTTGCCGACCACGCCGACGGAGTGGCCGTCGAGCCTGCCGAAGCCGCAGATGATGTTCTGGGCGTGGTGCGGCATGACCTCGAGGAACTCGCCGTCGTCCACCACCCGGGTGACGACAGCACGCATGTCGTAGGGCTGGTTGGGATTGTCGGGAACCATCGACTGGAGCTCCGCGTCGGCACGCATCGGGTCATCGAGCGTGGGCCGGTACGGTGGCTGCTCGTGGTTGTTGGCCGGGAGGTAGCCGAGCAGCGCGCGCATCTGGGCGAACGCCTCGTCCTCGGTGTCGGCGTTGAAGTGGGCAACGCCGCTGCGCTGGTTGTGCACGTCCGAGCCACCCAGGTCCTCGAAGCTGACCCGCTCGCCGGTGGTCACCTTGATGACGTCGGGACCGGTGATGAACATGTACCCGACCTTGCGCACCATGAAGATGAAGTCGGTCATCGCCGGCGAGTACACCGCGCCGCCCGTGCACGGCCCGACGATCAGGGAGAGCTGGGGAATGACCCCGCTGGCCTCGACGTTGCGGTAGAAGATCTCCGCGTAGCCGGCGAGCGAGACGACACCCTCCTGGATGCGCGCGCCACCGGAGTCGTTGATGCCGACGCATGGCGAGCCTGTCCGCACCGCCAGGTCCATGATCTTGGTGACCTTCTCGGCGAAGACCTCGCCGAGTGAGCCGCCGAACACCGATGCGTCGTGGCTGAACACGAACACCTGGCGGCCGTCCACGGTGCCCCAGCCCGTGACCACCCCATCGCCGCGCACCCTGCGCTCCTCCATGCCGAAGTTGCTGTTGCGATGCACCGCGAAGACGTCCATCTCTGTGAACGAGCTGGGGTCGAGGAAGCGCTCCACACGCTCGCGAGCGGTCAGCTTCCCCTTGGGATGCTGAGTTCGCTCCGCCGCGCCCTCGCGATGGACGGCGTCATAGCGGCGTTTGCGCAGGAGGTTGATCGACCGCTCGGTCACCGATCCGGGCGTGCCCGTGGTGCCGTTCGATGAAACCTTGGCGCCGTCCGGCGTTTCCTCGGCGTCGCCCGCGCCCTCAGGCGGCACACCTTTGCGGATCGTCCTCGGCATGCGCGCAGGATAGTCGCGGTGGCCGGACCGCGGGGTACGATGCCTGCGGTGGATGCCCTGCTGAACGCGCGGCGCGAGATGCGCTGCATCTTCACCCGCTCGGATCCGGAGATCCAGAAAGCCCGGTGGATGACCGCGCTCTCGCTCGGGCTGGCCAACATCGCCGGCGCGGCGATCACCTTCGCCATCGGCGTGCTGGCGTTCCCGAGCGGGGCGGTGACCAACCGAGGGCTCGCCATCCTGGGCTTCTCGACCGCGGGGTACCTGGCGCTGACGCTGGTGCTCGGCTCGGTCGTGGCGCTGCGCATCGCCGCCACCGCAGAGGAGGTGCTCACCTCGCAGGAGCCGGTGCCGCCGGCCAAGCTGCAGGAGGTGCTGCGCAACCAGTGGCGGCACACGCAGTACTGCGCGATCTACTGGGTGGGCGCGGCCGCCATGGTGGGATTCCTCCTCGCGGTCGTGCTCCAGGCTGAGCCCATCCTCGTCTTCCGCGGCGTGCTCACCGTGCTGCTCGGTGGCCTGACCACCTGTGCGATCGCGTTCCTGCTCCTCGAGCGCGGCATGCGGCCGGTGGTGACCAGGTTGCGTGAGGTGCTGCCGGAGATCACTGCGTGCGCGCCGAGCGTTCGCGCCCGCCTCCTGCTGGCGTGGGGGCTGGGCTCGGGCATACCGCTGCTGGGCATCGCGTTGACTCTCGTCGAGCAGCAGGGCGCGGACCACGGCCGGCTGTTCATCCTGCTCGGCCTGCTCACGGGCGCGGGCATCCTGGTGGGCGCGTACACCAGTGTGCTCGCCGCAGGCTCGGTGGCGGACCCTCTCCGGGCGCTGCACCGCACCATGGAGCGCGTCGCCGACGGCGATCTCTCGGCGACGGTCCCGATCCAGGACAGCGGTGAGATCGGCGACCTGCAGCTGCGCTTCAACAGGATGACCGCCGGGCTGCGCGAGCGCGAGCAGCTGCGTGAGCTGTTCGGCCGCCACGTCGGCACGGACGTGGCGCGCTACGCGGTGGACAACACCAACTTGGGTGGCGAGCAGCGCGACGTCTCGGTGCTGTTCATCGACCTGCGCAGCTCGACTGCGCTGGCTGAGACCCTGCCACCGGTTCGCCTGGTGGCAATGCTCAACGACTTCTTCACCACCGTCGTCGCCGCCGTCGAGTCAGAGGGTGGCTGGGTCAACAAGTTCGAGGGAGACGCGGCCCTCTGCATCTTCGGAGCCCCGGTGCCTCAAGAAGACCACGCCGTGCACGCGCTGCGCGCCGCGCGCAGGCTCAGCAACGACCTCGACGAACTGCGACGCCGCCATCCCGACCTCGACGCCGGCATCGGGGTCGCCGGCGGCACCGTGGTCGCGGGCAACATCGGCAGCGCACAGCGGTACGAGTACACGGTCATCGGCGATCCCGTCAACGTGGCGTCACGGCTGTGCACCCTCGCAAAGCGAGCACCCGGCCGAGTGCTCGTTGACAGCGCCAGCGTCGACGCCGTCGGCGCCGAAGAGCAGGCCAAGTGGGAATCGCGAGGCGACGTAGAGCTGCGAGGCCGCGAGCGCCCGGCGAGCGTCTACGCCCCCGTCGACACCTCTCGGACTCCTACAGCGGTCTCCTGATCGGGGCGGGACGGCATCGCGGAGGGAGCATTGCGAGCAGCGAGGAGATCCACTCGGCGAAGCCGAGTTAGCTCCGAAGCGCCCGTGAGCACCAGCGACCGGAGCGATGCCGTCCCGCCCCGATCAGATGTCCCCACCAGGTTGATGGACCCCGAATATGTCGCGGAGCGCATTGCAGATCTCGCCCACGGTCGCGAGTGACGCGAGCGCCTCTCGCATGACCGGCAGCAGGTTGTCGCTTCCCTCTGCGGTACGACGCACCGCGTCGAGGTGGCGCGTCACCGCTGCGGCGTCCCGGCCGGCGCGGAGCTTCTCGATGCGGTCGACCTGCTCCGCCTCGAGCTCGGCGCCGATGCGGAGGATCTCAACCTCGCGCTGCGAGGACTCAGTGAACCGGTTGACGCCCACGATGACGCGCTCCCCGCTCTCGACCAACTGCTGGTGCCGGTACGCCGCGTCCTGGATCTCGTGCTGGTAGAAGCCTTCCTCGATGGCGCTGACCGCGCCACCGCGCTCCTCGACGCGCGCCATCAGCGCACGCGATGCCTCGACCAGATCGGCGGTGAGACGTTCGACCAGGTATGACCCGCCCATCGGGTCGGCAACGGCTGCGGCGCCGGACTCGAACCCGATGACCTGCTGCGTCCGCAGCGCGATCTCAGCCGCCTGTTCGGAGGGCAGCGCCAAGGCCTCGTCATAGCTGTTCGTGTGCAGTGACTGCGTGCCGCCGCAGACGGCGGCCAGCGCCTGGATGGCCACCCGCACCACGTTGTTGAGAGGCTGCTGCGCGGTGAGAGTCGCACCGCTGGTCTGGGCGTGGAAGCGCAGCGCCAGGCTGCGTGGATCGCGGGCGCCGAAACGATCGCGCATCACCTCTGCCCAGATGGCGCGCGTCGCGCGGAACTTGGCGACCTCCTCGAAGAAGTCATTGCTGACATTGAAGAAGAAGCTGAGCCGGGGGGCGAAGTCGTCGACGGCGAGGCCCGCATCGACGGCGGCCTGCACGTATGCGATGCCGTTGCACAGCGTGAAAGCGATCTCCTGCGGGGCGGTCGCACCCGCCTCACGGATGTGGTAGCCGCTGATGCTGATGGTGTTCCAGCGGGGCAGGCGCTGCGCGCAATACGCGAAGGTGTCCGTCACCAGGCGCATCGAGGGCCGCGGCGGGAAGATGAACGTGCCGCGAGCCGCGTATTCCTTGAGGATGTCGTTCTGGATGGTGCCGCCCAATGCGGCTGGGTCGATGCGCTTGGACTCGGCGACGAGCTCGTACAGCAAGAGCAGCAGGGACGCCGGGGCGTTGATGGTCATCGAGGTGGTGACCTCGTCCTGAGGGATGCCGTCCATCAGCGTGGCCATGTCGTCGAGAGCGTCGATGGCGACGCCGACCTTGCCGACCTCGCCACGCGCCCTGGGGTCGTCGCTGTCGTACCCCATCTGAGTGGGCAGGTCGAAAGCGCAGCTCAGGCCGGTCTGCCCGGCGGCGAGCAGGTAGCGGAAGCGCTGGTTGGTCTGCGCCGCGCTGCCGAAGCCTGCGTACTGGCGCATTGTCCACAATCGCTTGCGGTAGCCCTCGGGTCGCACCCCGCGCGTGAAGGGGAACTCGCCGGCCGGAGGCCACCCGGGGGTGCCCTCAGCCCCGTACGAGGGCTCGAGAGGCAGCCCGCTCTCCGTGTGCGACAGCGCCGGGCCGCCTTCGCTCACTCTGCGGCGTGGTCCGGTTCGGGATCGGCCATGCAGAGCTCGGTCAGCACCCCGGCGCCGGCAGACGGGTGGAGGAAGGCGACGAGCCGGCCGGCGGCGCCACGCCGTGGGGAGCTGTCCAGGGTGCGCAGCCCCAAGCCCGTGTACTCGTCGAGTGCCTCCTGGACGTCGTCGACACCGTAGGCGACATGGTGCAGGCCTCCCCCGCGCCGCTCCAGGAAGCCCGCGATCTTGGAATCGGGGCCGGTCGAGCCGAGCAATTCGACGCGCGATTCACCGACCTCGAACATCACCGCCTCGATGCCGTCGGAGTCGACGCGCTGACGGTGGCTCGGAGGGCGTCCGAGGAGGCGGGTGTACGCCTCGACCGCGGCGTCGATGTCCGGGACGGCGATGCCCACGTGGTCGATCCTGGTCAGCACCCGGCCGAGTATGAAACGCCCGTGCGGCACAGCGCTCACCGAGCCGTTGCACGGAGGCGATGAGCGGCCCCGCGTTCGATGCTACCGTCGGCTCGTCCCCATGTCCCGGCCGCGCCTTCCCGCCGCCGTCGTCGCCACCGCTGCCCTCGTCCTTCTCGCGGCGTACCTGGCGCTGTGGAGTGGCGTCAGCACGATCAACATCGGGACCTCCGACTTCACCGCCACCTACGTCGGTGCCACCCTGCTGCGCGAAGGGCACGGGGCGGCGATGTACGACCAGGCGCTCCAGGCGCCGTTGCACGCCGCGCTCATCGCCCCGCTGCGGCGCGGCAACCTTCCCTACGTCAATCCACCAGTGGCCGCCGCCATCGTCGTCCCCCTGACAGTCCTGCCCTTGGCGACGGCGTACCGGATCTGGCAGGCGGCACAGCTGCTGATGCTCGCTGCCGCCGTCGTGGTGACGCTCCGCAGGGCACCGTGGCCGGCCCGCCTGTCGCAGCCCGGTGTGCGCCTGGCCACCGCCCTGGCCGCGCTGGCCGGGACAGGGACGCTGAGCCTCGGCCTCCTCGCCCAATGGGACGGCTTCACCGCTCTGGGCCTGGCCGGGGCGTACGCGCTGTGGCGCCGCGATCGAGGCTTCGCCGGCGGCGTGGTCCTGGCAGCGAGCGCGGCGATCGCCAAGCCCCACCTGGCCATCGGGCTCGCCGCGCTGCTGCTGGGCTGGCGCGAGCGGCGGGTGCTCGCCGGCGCCGCGGCCGGCCTGGCGGCGGTCGTGCTGGCGTCCCTGATCGCCGCCGGGCCCGCGGGGTTGTCCGGGTTCGTGAGCGCTGGAGTCGCCGACGCCACGCGCTGGCCCCTGGCGTCGCTGCTCGGATTCACCGGGTTGACGGGGTCCTGGCTGGGCAACGGCACGGCGGCGCACCTGCTCGCAGCGGCGGGGAGCCTCGCGGCGGTCGCGGCCTGCATCGGCCTCGGTCGCCGCCTGGCCTGGGATCGGAGCGCCCTCGAGCCCTGCCTGGCTTCGGCCACCCTGCTCTCCCTGCTCGCCTCACCACACCTGCTCAGCCACGACATGGTGCTGCTGGCGCCGGTCCTGGTCTGGATGATGGCCTGGGCCGCCGGCCGGGACGGGGCGTGCGCTTGGCCAGGACGCCATGGCCGCGCCGTGCTCGCCGGCTGGGTGGCGCTCTCGCTGACGACGGCAGTCGACCTCGGGGCCGATCAGGCGGCTCCGCCCGGGCGGCTGGTGCCCTGGGCGCTGCTGGCCCTGGCCGGGGTGCTCATCTGGCAGCTTGGACCGCGGCGCCACAGCGTGGTGATCGCACCCTCCTGAGCGCGCCCCGTCAGGACAGACCGGCTCGGCGTCGGTGGCGCAGCCGCGCGGCGGCGACGCTCGCCGCTCGCAACGGCGCGGTCACCCGCCAGCTGCGCGAAGCAGTGACCGCGGCCAGCTGGTCCGCTGTCACCGCGAGGCGGGCCACCTCGGCACGCAGTGCCGCGACCTCGGCGTGCAGCTGCTGTGCCGCCCCGTCCTCCGGTACGGGCGGGACCGCGAGGTCGACCGGGGCGATCCCCTTGAGGAACACGAAGATGTACTCGTCGTCGCCCTGCTGGCGTGGGATGAACTCCACCATCTCCATCTCGAGGCCGGCCTCCCGCGTCGCACCGACGAGGAACTCGAGGAACGTGTCGGGCCGCCACACATGGAAGTGGATGCTGTAGTCGAGGTCCATGAGCTCGCGCACCCGGGACGGCCCGGTGCTGACGCCCGCCCTCCGCATCCACTCCACGTGCTTCTCGGCTTTCTCGACCCACTCGATGAAGTGCGCCTCCCTGGTGTGGGACGTGCCGTTGCGGTACTCGTCGACCACGTGGTCCACCGACGTCAGCTCGCGATCGACGTCGAACGTGACACGTGGGTCGGGAAGCGCCATGTAGAGGACGCCACCGGATCGGATCACACGCAGCATCTCGCGTAACCCGGCGATGGGGTTCTCGAGGTGCTCGAGCAGGTGGTTGGCGATGACGAAGTCGACGGACGAGTCCGGGAGCGCCGAGAGGTCCTGGGCGTCGCCGACGATCGACACCGGCGCGAAGTCGGCGTCGGGCAGCTCCTTGTACTGGTCGTGCAGCTGCTCGGTGGGAACGCGATCGACGTACCGCACGTCGACGCCGGCGGGGACAGCGAGCGGGGTGTCGAGGGCGCCGATCTCGATGCCGGACCCGCGAAGCCAGCGCGCCGCGCGCTGGCGCTTGAGAGTGTTCACACACGGGATTCTGCGGTCCCCCGACGCACGCGCGCTGCGCCGCTCCCGCCGGGCTATCGGCTCACCGCGAATCCGGCTGCCTCCGTGCCCTGCCACGGTGCGGAGGCGACCTTGCGCACACCGGGCAGCTGTGCAATGCAGTCGGCTCTCCATGGGTACGCGCTCCCGGGGATCGTATGGGAACCCACGAAGATCGCCGCGACGTTCTGCAGAGCGGCAACCGCGGCCGCCGGGTCATCGCAGGCATGGGAGAGGGCTGCGAGCAGCGGCAGGCTGAGAGCTCCGCCTTCGGAGCCGGGCGGCACCAGCGGCGTCAGGTCGGTGAGCGAGAGAACCCAGATCCCGGCATCGTTGAGGCCGTCGGTAAGCACCAACGAGCCCTTGGGAAGAGCCGCGGACATGCGCGCCAGGACCGCAACATCGGCGGGCGTCGCCGTGGCACGGTCGACAACGGCCCGCTGGTACACCCCCAGCTCCGATTGCCCGCCCAGGGCAAGCCCGATCAATGCGATGACCGCCACGGCGGCGGCCGCGGCGTCGACAGTTCTCCGAACACCAAAACGGGCCCGCAGGCCTGAAGCGACGTTCGTGCGCAGGCACAGGCCGATCCAACCGGCGACCAGCGCAAGGAGAGTGCAGATGGCGGCGATGCGCCAGTGGGTCGGGTGCGCCAGGCGGTCGAAGACGCCGAGCGGGGGCACGTTCACGACGGGATTGGCGAAGAAGTCGGTGTATGCGCGGTCCAGGGGGGTGCGCAGGACATACACGATGCCAGCGAGCATCACAGCGCCCAGGCTCGACGCCACTGCGAGACGGCGATCAGCGGCGAGCCGCCGCATCACCGTCGCGACGGCGAGCAGGCCGGTCCCGACGATGAAGGGGATGATCCAGAACTGCACCCCGAGCAGCCGATCCTCGTCGCCATAGGGGAAGACGACGTCGCGCCAGAACCTGCCCAGGTGGTGCCAATACAGGCTGTCGGCCATGGCGAGGATCACGACGATGTGCGCGACAAGCACCCACCACATCCGTCGCCGGACGAGGAGAGCCCCGATCCCGACGACGTAGAGGCCGACGGCCAGAGGGCTGACAAAGTCGGTCTGCGCGACCAACTGGAGAAGCATGTGCAGGTGCGCCGGCGAGCCTGCGGATGGCGACGGGATCGTCGACGCTTCGGCGACGGTAGCCAGCGAGACGTGTGGCCGGCGGGTCAGCAGCGTGACCACCGCGGCCCCGGCCGCCACGGCCACCCCGGCAGCCCCGGTGCGCAGCAGCGCTAGGCCCGCCGACGCCCGCAATGCGCGAACTGCGGTCATCGCCAGCAGCAACCCGCCGACAACGAGCGCGGTGAGGACCTCGAGGCCGTGCACCACCCAGATGGACGCCGTTGCGACACCGAGCAGGAGCGCGTTGTCGAGAGCTTCTCGGCCGCGCACAAGGCGCATCGCGGCAACGATGAACGGCACCACCAGGGTCGAGTCCACCACCTGGGGAAAGCGTCCGAGGATCGCCTGGAATGACGGAAAGGCCATGCCCACCGCCACCAGGGGCACGACGGCGGCGAGTGCCAGCGAGCCGCCCGCCTCGAGTGCAAGAAGCGTGAGTCCCAGGGGCATGAGGACAAGGCACACAGTGATGACCGGCGTCATACACGCCGCGGGAGAAGGCCCCCCGATCCAGGACACGACGGCGGTCATCGCCTCGAAACCAGGTCGCGCGTAGGAGAACGCCGTGCCCTGTAGCGGTATCGGGAAGACGGGGATGACGTCGTGCGTCCTGGCGATCGCCGCGGCAAGTGCACCGTGAGCGCGTGGGTCCCAGTCGGGCGGGAGCACCTGTCCGGAGAGAGCCGCCGCGAACACTCCTGCGGCGACCCCACCCGCGATCAGGGCGGGCACCGCGATCCACCATGGCCGCTCAGTGCGTGGGCCCTGTTCCGTTCGGCGCGCTCGGAAGGTGGCCGCGGCGGCGAGCGCTGCGATGCAGGGGAGCACCGTGAGCGGCTCGAAGGGTATGTGAACCAACCGCATGCCGAGCCCGAGAACGCCCAGGAACCCCGCAGCCAACCCGGGAGCGCCGGCGAGCCGCTCCCACGCTCGCCACCGTGGCACCAGCAGGGTGGCCAGGGCGTACCCGGGCAGCAGGACAGCGACGACCAGTCCGGGGAGAGCTTGCGCGAGGTCGTGCAGGGCCAATACGACTCCCTCTCCGGCTCGAGCCGTCGGCGCTGGGCGAGCGCCCACACTCCGCAGAGGCGGAGGCTCAGGACGCGGGCATTATGCCAGCCGTCGACTTGGGCTTGGTCTCAGCGGCCTCTGAGCGTGGCGACCGCGAGCACCGTGCGAGCGATGATGAGCACGTCCAGCGCCACCGACTGCCGCTTGATGTAGTACAGGTCGTACGAGAGCTTCACACGCGCGCCGTCGACGCCACTGCCGTAGCCGAAGTTGACCTGCGCCCAGCCCGTGAGCCCCGGGCGCACGGAGAGGCGCGTGTTGTAGTACGCGATGCTGTCACGCAGCGTCTCCACGTAGTGAGGTTGCTCGGGTCGGGGACCGACCAGGCTCATGTCGCCGCGCAGGATGTTCCACGCCTGGGGCAGCTCGTCGAGATGGAGGCGGCGCAGGACGGCGCCGACCCGTGTGATGCGTGCGTCCTCGGTCTCCGTCCAGCGCAACTCCTGGCCGGGTCGGACTCTCATGCTGCGCAGCTTGAGGATCTGGAACGGCCGCCCGTACTGACCCACGCGAGACTGCCTGTGAAACAGAGGACCGCGGTCCTCGACGCGTGTGGCGACCCACACGATCGCGAGAAGCGGGGCGAGGAGCACGACGCCGACGAGCCCGGCGAGGATGTCGACGCATCGTTTGAACAGGCGGTAGAGGCGCGAGGTCTCACTGCGTTGATGCAGGGAGAGAAGCCAGCCCTGTCCGAGCCGATCGACGAGCAGCCGCCCGGTCAGCTCCTCATACAGGTCGGCCAGGGAGCGGATGACCATGCCGTTGTCGTAGCAGTCGACCAGGCCGGCGAACAGGGACTCTGGGATCTCCTCGTCCGCACCGAGCACGATGATGTCCGCCTCCCGTCGTGTGGCCGCGGCGCCAAGGCGCGCGCCTGCGCCGGCATCCGCGGGATCAAGGCTGCCCACCGTCTCGTACAGCCCGGCCATGTGCCCGTCGATCTGCGGCCAGATGCGCTCGCGTGTGTCGGTGTCGCCGATCAGCATGATGCGGCCGGCGAAGATCGCGCGGGCGAAGACCCGGCGATAGAGCAGGCGCCAGCACAGCACGGCGAACGCCGCGAGAGGCAGCCAGATGAGGATGGTCGGCCGCGTCACCCCGTACGGCACCGCGAAGAACACGACGAGCAGCACGACACTGCTGACGGCGACGCTCGTCGCGACCACGCGGAAGATCGCTCGCACGCTGACCGCGGCGCGCAGGTCGTAGGCGTCGACCATCAACGCCACCGCCAGCCAGATCGCCGTGACCGTTCCCGCACCCAGCCATGGGATGGACAGGCCGGCATGCTGGATCGGACCGGAATGGAGGTTGAACGCGACCACCAGGGCTGCCGCGACGAGGAGGGCATCTCCGACCGCGAGGAGCAGCTTGCGCTCGGAAACGAGAATTCCCCGGCGACGGGTCGCCACCTCTGCCGTCAGAGCGTTCGCGGGTGCAGCCGGGGCGTCCGCTTCGTGGACGATCATCCAGCCAAGAGTACCCCGCCGCGCCCGAACGTGTTGACCGCGACCGTTTGGCGACGGCCGCCCGCGCGGGTGGTGCGCCGAGCCACCCCTATGATTACGGCCGCCATCCCTTCTTCCAGCAGGAGCCGAATGCACAACGGGTGTCACCGATGACGCTTCCGGCGGAAAGGCGAGCGCCGGTCGGCGGCGTCGTCCCCGCTGATAACAGCGGCGTGCGCGATCGGCTCGTCCAGCGGATCCGCGATCGCACCGCCCGTATCGGGATCGTGGGGCTGGGTTACGTCGGCCTGCCCACAGCGGTGGCGTACGCCGAGGCCGGGTTCACCGTGGTCGGTGTCGACACCGACGCGAACCGATGCGCGGCGGTCACACGCGGCGACAGCTACATCGAGGACGTCATCGCCGCCGACCTGCGGCGTGCGCGGGAGAAGGATCGGCTGACCGCGGTCACATCGCTCGCCACGGCCGGTGACCTCGACGTGATCGACATCTGCGTACACACGCCCCTCGGCGAGACACGCGAGCCCGACATCTCAGCGATCAGGGCGGCCGCGGAGGCGCTCGTGCCCGGTCAGCGTCCCGGCCAGCTGGTGGTGCTGACCAGCACCAGCTACCCTGGCACGACCGAGGAGGTGCTGCGCCCGATCCTCGAGCGCTCCGGCCTCGTGATCGGTCGCGACGTCTTCGTGGCGTTCGCGCCCGAGCGCATCGACCCGGGCAACACGCGGTTCACGCTGCGCACCACCCCCAAGATCGTGGGCGGCGTCGACCCGACCTCCACCGAGATCGCGTGCCTGGCACTGGCGACCATCGTCGACACGGTCGTCCCGGTGAGCGACGCAACCACGGCGGAGATGGTCAAGGTTCTCGAGAACACGTTCCGCATGGTGAACATCGGATTCGCGAACGAAGTGGCGATGATCTGCCGCCGGCTCGGCGTTGACGTGTGGGAGGTGATCGAGAGCGCCGCCACCAAGCCGTACGGCTTCATGCCCTTCTACCCCGGCCCTGGTGTCGGCGGACACTGCATCCCGGTCGACCCTTCGTACCTGCAGTGGAAGATGCGCAACCTCGAGTACCGCACCCGTTTCATCGACCTCGGTGACGACGTCAACCGCGGCATGCCCGACTACGTGGTGCAGCGCGCCACCGACGTCCTCAACGACGCCGGCAAGAGCCTGCGCGGCTCGCGCATCCTGCTCATCGGCGTCGCCTACAAGCCCAACATCGGCGATGTTCGGGAGTCGCCGGCGCTGCACGTGGCGGCCAAACTCCGGTCCAAGGGAGCAGAGGTGCGCTACGTGGACCCGCATGTCGATTCATTGGTGCTGCACCATGGAGGCAGGCTGTCGCGAGCGGACCTGAGCCCAACAGAGCTGGGCGCCAGCGACCTGGTTGTGATCACCACCCAGCACGACGACATCGACTGGGGCATGGTGCGGCAGCACGCGGCGCTGGTGCTCGACACGCGCGGCGTCCGCGGTGGGCGGGGTCGCGCCGGCTGGCACACGCTGTAGCCGGGTGCGGAAACTCGCAGGGGGTAGCTCGGGCAGCTCGGCGGCAGTCAACTGTGCTGCGGTCGCAGCGAAATGCCCGTCATGCGTGAGGTACTCAGCGACGTACGTGTTCCAAAAGCCACGTATCCGGACACCCAAAGCGGATCCGTGGTCATCAGCGAGATATCGCGTGTAGCGCCCGACGTATGTGTAAAACAGAACCGTAAGCACAAGGGCGGCCGCCGCGATTGCTTGCGCCAGAGTGCCGATGCCAAGCGTCAGTTGACGCGATCGCACTCTATAGCTTTTGACTGACACTCTCCACGTCGCTCAACGCTACCTCGCGCCGTGCGTTGCACCGACTCCTTCATGCAGCGGTGTCAGCCGGCTTCTCATCCCGTGGGCCAGGATTCGAGAGTGCGTCGAAGGCCTTCCTCGAGGCGCACCTTCGCGGTCCAGCCGAGCCTTTCGGTGGCGCGGCTCGCGTCCGGGACGCGGCGCCTGGTGTCCTCGAAACCCGGCCCGTAGCGCGCTTCGTAGGTCTCGTGCGCGACCGTCGAGGTGCTTCCGGTGAGGGCCACGACCATGCGAGCGAGGTCGGTGATGGTCGTCTCGGACTGCTGGTTGCCGATGTTGAACGCCTGCGCCTCCGCTGCCTCGGTCTCCATCGCAAGGAGGGTGCCGTCGATGCAATCGTCGATGTACGTGAAGCAGCGCGTCTGCAACCCGTCTCCGTAGACGGTCATGGGCTCGCCGCGCGTCGCCTGGCGGAGGAAGTTGGCCATGACGCTGCCGTAGCCGCGCGGATCCATGCGTGGGCCGTAGATGTTGAAGTAGCGCACGATGACCGTGCGCAGGCCGTGCATGACATGAGCCAATGCGAGGTGCTCGTCGAGTGCTTTGGCGGTAGCGTACGACCAGCGGTGGACCATGGTCGACCCGAGGATGCGATCGTCATCCTCCTGCATGGGGACACGGCTGGTCTTGCCGTACACCTCACTCGAGCTGGCGATGAGCACCTTCCGGCCGCTGAGCGCACACGCGGCGATAACGTTCTCGCTGCCGCGTGTGTTGACCTGGAGAGATCCGAGGGGATCGCGGACGATCTTGTCCACTCCCACAGCGGCGGCGAGGTGGAACACGCGGTCACTGCCGGCCACGAGCTCGCCGACTGTGGGCTCGTCGAGGATGGTCCCCTCGATCCGCTGAACCGGACCACCCTCAGCGTGGTGTGCCAGGTTGGCGCGTCGGCCCGTGGAGAGGTCGTCGAGAACGACCACGGTGTCACCGCGCTCGACCAGCCTGTCCACCAGGTGGCTGCCGATGAAACCGGCGCCGCCGGTGACCAGTGTCCGCATTTCCGCACTTCCATGTGGAGGCGTCCGACGCGCGCTGGCCGCACCGTAGCACCCGGCCCGGACCGCACGTCGGCAGCGCGATCAGCGTACGGTAACGGGCGACATGGAACCGCACGGTCCGAAGCAGCCGTATCCGTTCGTCAGCGTCGTGGTCCCGGTGTACAACGAGGAGCGGTACATCGAGGCCTGTCTAACCTCAGTGCTCGACCAGGACTTTCCTCCCGACCGGTACGAGGTGATCGTCGCCGACGGCGGTTCGTCCGACAGCACGCGCGACCTGGTCGAGGAGTTGGCCAGGCAGCACCCCAACCTGCGTCTGATCGACAACCCCGGCCGCACCCAGGCCGCCGGCCTGAACTGCGCGATTCTCGCCAGCTGTGGCGACTTCATCGCGCGCCAGGACGGTCACGCGGAGTGGACGCGGCACCACCTCCGCCGCTCTGTCGAGCTGCTCCTCGAGAGCGGCGCTGACAACGTGGGCGGTCGCGCCGACGGCGCCGGCCGGGACGTCATGGGGCGGGCCATCGCCTGCGCGATGCGGTCGCCATTCGGCGTCGGCGGCGCGCGCTTTCGCTACTCGCAGCGCACCGAGGACGTCCCCACCGTCTTCCCGGGAACCTTCCGGCGCAGCGCCCTGGAGCGGGTCGGCCTTTTCGACGAAGCCTATCCGCCCCACGAGGACTACGAGCTCAACCACCGCATCCGAGCCAGCGGCGGCCGTGTGCTGTTCAGCCCAGACATCCCCACCCGCTACCACGTCCGCGACTCGGTGACCGCCCTGGCGCGCCAGTACTTCCGGTACGGCCGCGCCAAGGTGCGGGTGGCCCGCTCAACCCTGGGGGTGATCCGGCCCTACCACCTCGCGGCGCCCGCGCTGGTGGCCGCTCTCCCGGCGGCAGCGCTCATGGCCGCCACGCGTCGCGGGCGCCCGCGAGTGGTCGCCGGCGCCGCGGTCTACGCGGCATCATGCGTGGCGGCTGGCCTGCGGGCGGCCCGCGCTGAACCGGCAGCGGTGCGGGTGCGCGTGCCCCCCGTGTTCGCGGTCATGCACCTGTCCTGGGGAGTCGGCTTCTGGGCGGGCGCGGCTGAGGCCGCCCGTGGGGTGCGGACCGGTGGTGGAGCGCCGCCGCAGCTCCCCCGTGATCACCGGGCGAACACGTCCTCGGCGGTCTGATCGGTGGCGGCGGGCTACGATCCCGCCGTGTCCGAGAACCCCGTCCGCGACCTCCACGATTTGGTCGCCCGGAGCGAGGACCCGGTGGTCGCCAGCACCAGGCCGGCGACGACATCCGCTCTCGAGATGAAGCGGATGGTGGGTGACGTCATCGCCAAACTGAAGCCGGACGGCGTCAGCGTCGTCGAGCTCGGCTCCGGAACGGGCGTGCTCGGCATGCCCATCGCGCGGCGCGCGGCACGGTACGCCGGTGTCGACATCTCGCCGCAGGCCGTCGAGGTGCTGCGCGAGAGGCTTCCCAACGCCGTGGTCCGCTGCGCGGACGTGACCAGGGACGACCTGCGCGACCTCGGCTCGTTCGACCGCGTGCTCGTGTACGCCACGCTGCACTACGTGACTGACGAGGCGGAGGGCGAGCGCTTCGTGCGCGGCGCGCTCGGGCTGCTCGCCCCGGGAGGTCGTGCGCTCTTCGGCAACCTGCCCCTGCCCGCCGAGGACCTCCCCCACTCGCGGCTGCAGCGTGCTCTCGGACGAGCGTGGACGGGGTCGCGGCGCGTCGGCCGCCGTTTCCGCCGGCAACCGCTGCGTCCGGACCCGAGCAGCATGCCGGCTGGGTACTGCCTGCCCTTGTCGCGCCGGCTGATCGAGAGCTGGCTGCGCCAGGTGCCCGGAGTGCGCTGGCGGTGGGTCGCGCCGCGGCTGGGCGTACCGCTGCAGCGCAGCCGCGCTGACCTGCTCGTCGAGAAGCGCGGGTGACGCGCCCAACGCTGCAGAGACGTGCGGTCGATCGCCTGCGCGAATGGTCGTACGCCCACCCCCGGGCACGAATCCTCCTGCGCGAAGGCTGGGGAATCTCCCGCGACGCCGCGCACGCCGTTCATCTCCCCGCGCCGTTCGAACCGGTGGAGATGGACGACCTGCGACGGCTGCGCGACACAGCCTGCGAGCTGCCCCGTGCGGCGGTGGGGCGCCTGTTGATCCTGTCGACACGGGGCTGGTCCACGCACACGGTGACCGAGGCCACGATCGCCCACGCCGCGCGCTGTCGCGGCTGGGAACCGGTCTTCGCCATGTGTGGAGGCCGCCTGCCTGTCTGCGACGTCGCACCCGTGCATGCGGCTCCGCCCATGCCATGCCACTCCTGCGCAGGCTACGCGCACGACGCCATCGCTGCCGCGGGGTTCGACCCCATCCGCGTGAAGGACCTGGTGGACATCGGCGCGCTGACCGCGACGGCACGGGCGCGCACCGCCGCACTGCGGTCCGTGGCCGACTGCGACGCCTACTCGGTGGACAGCTTCGCGCTCGGCCGGTTCGTCAGGACGTCGGTGGCGTGGTTCCTCTCGCGCGGCACTCTGCTCGACGACGCGGAGACCCTGCGGACCTACCGCTCATTCCTGGTCAGCGGAATGGTTCTGCGCGAGGCGTTCACGCAGCTGCTCGACCAGGTGCGGCCGGACCGGATCCTGGTCCTCAACGGCGCGTTCTTCCCGGAGCGGATCCTGGCGGAGCTGGCGTCGCGACGTGAGATCCCGGTCACGCGGTACGAAAAGGGCTTCCTCACCGACACGGTGCTCGCCGGCCGCTGGCGTGCTGGTGCAGACGACCTCGACCCCGGCGAGGCGACATGGCATGCGGCTGCCGGCACAGCGCTGACGGCCGACCAGCTGCGCACCATCGAAACCTACCTCGACGAACGCGTCCGTGGCGGAAGAACCCTCGACAACTTCTGGGCGACGCGGGTCGAGGACGCGGCCGACATCCGGGCCGGTTTGCGCCTGCGCGACGGTCACCCCGTGGTGGGGGTCTTCCTCAACATCCTCTGGGACAGCGCCATCCAGGACAAGGACGTCGCGTTCCCATCCATGGGCAGATGGCTGGTCGAGGTCGTGCGCTGGGCGCAGCGGAACCCATCGGTGGACGTGGTGCTCCGGGTACATCCCGCCGAGGTGAAGCTTGCCAACCACGTGTCACGTGAGCGCATGGCCGACCACATCGCCACCCAGTTCGCACGCCTTCCCGACAATGTGCGGGTGGTGCACGCGGAGAGCGACGTCAGCTCGTACGCGCTGATCGGCATGACGTCGGTCGGGCTGGTATACACGTCGACCATCGGCCTGGAGATGGCCGCGCAGGGGATTCCCGTCATCTGCGCTGCCAAGACCCATTACGGGAAGCGTGGGTTCACCCTGGATCCCGACGCTGCCGACGACTACTGGCGCGCGCTGGAGACCGCTGTCGCTGCACCGCCGGAGGCCGAAGAGCGTGCGCGAATCGCCGAGCTGGCACGCCGATACGCGTATCTCTTCTTCTTCCGCTACCACCAGTTCCTCGAGGTCGTGCACGAGGAGGGCCGCAGCCGGCCACGTGTGACAGTGATGTCGGCCGACGACCTCGCGCCCGGTCGCCACGCCGGACTCGACCGCGTGGTGGACGGCGTGCTGACGGGCGACGGCCCGGTGATCACACCCGCGACGGCGGAGACCCACTGAGTGGACGTCGTCGCGGCCGCGGAGCTCGGAGACCGGGAGTGGGACCGTCTGTGCCAGGACGCGAGCGGCGCCTGGTTCTGGCACACCACCGCTTGGCGAGACTACACACTCGCGTACCGACCGGCGTTGGCGAGTCGCAGCTTGGCCTTCGCGGTGGTCGAGGGCACGCAACCGCTCGCGCTCGTACCGCTGATGGTCGAGAAGGCCGCGGAGCACTACGACGGTCAGCGCTTCTCGTTTGGCGGCGACGCGTGCTGGTCACCTGCTGTCGCCGCCACACTCGATCCGTCACAGGGTGACGCCGCGCTCCGCGCCGCCCTGCATCACGTCGACGAGCTGGCCGAACAGCACGGGGTCGATTCCGTCGCACTGAAGCTCAGCCCGCTGGCGGCGGGCTGGCGGGATCACCTGCCCGTGTTCATTGCAGCCACGACCCGGGCCGG
The DNA here is from genome assembly GCF_016464765.1 of Candidatus Aeolococcus gillhamiae. Lineage (NCBI taxonomy): Bacteria > Bacillati > Candidatus Dormiibacterota > Candidatus Dormibacteria > Candidatus Aeolococcales > Candidatus Aeolococcaceae > Candidatus Aeolococcus > Candidatus Aeolococcus gillhamiae. The sequence continues at coordinate 47,730 of NZ_JAEKNS010000145.1, forward strand.
CTACACGGATGTCAGCCTCTCGTCGCAGGTGATCGACCTCGACGTGGACGCGCAGACCCTCCGAACGTCGATGACCAAGGGTCATCGCGCCGACGTCACCCGCGGTCGGCGGGTGCTCGACACGAGCGTGACCACGGGCGAGCAGGCCATCGCCGATTTCCCGGCGTATCGGGCGATGCACGCGCTCGCTGCCGGCCGGGTGACCCGGCCGGACGAGACGTTCCGACTGATGGAGTCATGGCTCACCACCGGAGCTGCTGCGCTCGTGAAGGCGGTGAGAGGCGACGCCGCGGTGGGATTCACCTACCTTATCCTCCACGCGGGCGCGGCGTACTACGCGTCCGCCGCCAACCACCCCGACCACGCCGCAGAACCGATCGGCCACGTCCTCCACGCCGCCGCGATCGACTGGCTGAAGGCGCGTGGCTTTCGTCGCTACGAGCTGGGCCTCCAGCAGTTCGGGCCGCTTCCGCACGACGTGCCGTCGGACAAGCAGTTGGGCATCGCACGCTTCAAGCGCGGGTTCGGTGGGGGAACCGTGCCACTGATGGTGCGTGAGAAGTGGTTCTCGAAAGAGGCATATCGACGTGCCATGGGGTCAAGGATCGAGCGATACGCGACGTAAACCCGGAATTGCTCCAGGACCTCATGGGAGACAGGCGGCCAGAAGCTGATCACCCGGTCGAACTGCCCGACGCAACGACGCCGGCCCGGCCCATATACCATCGGCAACGTGTCCGAACCCCAGGCGCTCGCCGGCACCACGCCATAGTGAGCGCGCGCGTCTACGGCAGCCCTGAGTTCCGCATCGGCGATCGTGCGGTTGGGCCCGGGCATCCCTGCTACGTCATCGCCGAGGCCGGGTCGAACCACAACCGCGACCTCGACACCGCGTTGCGTCTCATCGACGTCGCCGCAGAAGCGGGGGCGGACGCCGTCAAGTTCCAGACGTACACCGCCGAAGGCCTGTACTCGCGGCAGACGCCGGAGATGAGCTACCTGAAGGACAAGGGCCTAGTGGGAGAGCGCGAATCCGTTTGGGAGCTGATCAAACGCGTCGAGATCCCCTGGGAATGGCACGCGGATCTGGCGCGCCACGCGGCCAGCGCAGGCATCACCTTCCTGTCGACACCCTTCGAGGAGGCGGCCATCGACCTGCTCGAGGACCTGGGGGTGCCGGCGTACAAGATCGCGTCGTACGAGGTGAATCACCTGCCGCTCATCCAGTACGCAGCGCGTACCGGGAAGCCGTTGCTCATCTCCACGGGGATGGCCTCGCTCGGCGACATCGAGCGCGCTCTCGACACCGCCGCGGCCGCGGGCGCGCGCGATCTCCTGCTCATGCACTGCGCCGTCAACTATCCGCCGCGGTTCGAGGACCTCAACCTGCTGGCGATCAAGACGTTGCGTAGCGCGTTCGACATCCCGGTCGGCTGGTCCGACCACACCATGGGCAACACCGCCGACGTGGTCGCGGTGGCGCTGGGTGCCTGCGCCATCGAGAAGCACTACACGCTGAGCCGCGACCAAGAGGGGCCCGACCATCCCTTCGCTCTCGAGCCTGACGAGCTTGCCGCGATGGTCGTCGCCATCAGAGAGACGGAGGCATCGCTCGGTTCGAGCGTGAAACGTGTCACCGAGGCCGAAGCCGAGATGTTCCGACTGGGTCGGCGCAGCCTGGTCGCCGCGCGTGACCTGCTTGCCGGCGGTGTGATCACTCCTGCCGACATCGCCGTGAAGCGGCCCGGCTTCGGAATCCCGGTCGACGCGCTCGACCAGGTCGTGGGACGGCACGTGGCACACGACGTGGTGCGCGATCAGGTCCTCCAGTGGGACGATCTGGAGCGGTGAACGCCGGGGCGCAACACCCGCGGGTGACGCTGCGTCCGGTCCGCCCTGACGATGTCGCGCTGCTCTTCCAATGGCGCAATGACCACGACGCGGTGCGCTTCAGCGTCAGCGGCAGGGCGGTGACGCTCGACGAGCACGAAGCATGGCTTGCCCGACGGCTGCGGGACCCCGCCACTCGCCTCTGGATCGCTGAGGAGGACGGTGTCGCGGTCGGCCAGGTCCGCCTCGATGTCGACGACGACACGGGCACGGTGTCCATCGCCGTCGCCGCCGGGCAGCGCGGACGAGGCGTCGGGTCGGCGATCCTGCAAGCGATGCAGGCAGGCGTGCTGTCCACCGGTGCGGTGACCAGGCTCAGGGCGCTCGTTCATCCGGACAACAGCGTGTCACTTCGCGCATTCACGCGCGCGGGGTTTCGACGGATGGCCTCTGCGGATGCCGGGTTCCTGGTATTCGAGTGGCCGTGACGTCCACAACGCGACAGCAGTGGTCGGACCAGGTCCGCGAGTATCGCGATGCAGCCGGGCACGTCCTGCACTACGTGCACGTCACCCATCCGGGAGCGCGTGGCCTGGTCATTCACTTCAGCGCTTTCTTCGGCGAATGGGGTGATGCCCGCCAGTATCGAGCGGCGTTCCAGGGCCACTTCCACAGGTTGCGGATGCTCGGCGACGTTGTCGACTTCGACTGGCTCTTCGTCTGCGACGAGTACGGGGCTGACGGCAATGGCACGTACTACACCGGCGAGGCTGGTGACTTCTTCGTGGAGCGCGCGGTGACCGAGGTGATCACGACCGTGATGGAGTCCTCCGCTCGTTCGGCGTCCGAGACGGTGACGATGGGGTCGTCAATGGGAGCGACTGCCGCACTCAAGTTCGGGCTGCAGTTCGGGGTCAGGGGTATCGTCGCGATCAGCCCACACGTCGACCTCGATGTGTGCGCCCAACGACAAGGACGCTGGCGACACGTTGCTTTCATCTGCCCGGACGGCGACCCGGTGTCGAGCCAGAACCACCGCTACACGCGGCAGGTCCGCCGGATCATCGACGAGTGGGGGGAGCCCCAGCCGCCACCGCGTCTGTTCGTCCAGGCGTGCCGCGACGACGAGGGCGTCTTCGGCGAGCAGGTCGAACCCCTGTCCTTGGCCTGGGCTGCGGCAGGCGGCTCGGTGGCACTCGACGCCCGGCGCTCGGGCGGCCACACAAGCGAGCATGCCACGCGCCCGCTGCTGCTCGACGCCGTCGACTGCCTCCTCGACGGCCGGCCCATCGATGTCACCCGCTACCAGCGCGAACGCACCTTTCGCGGTCGACCGGCGTCGGTCGGCGCCTGGCGAAACGCCCGAACCATGGGCGGTCGGATCCTTCGTGCCCTCCGTTTGCGCGGCCGGCCGGGCACCCGTACCGACCACGCCGACCGCCGCGGTTAGACTGCGACCCAACTGCCGGCGGGCCGCTCACGGAGGGACTTCGTGCTCATCAAGGGCTTCGATCCCCGGTACATCAAGATGTGCTACTTCGCCACCCTCGGCGAACTGGGGTATCGCACCCGGGTCTCTCTTGCAAACGGCACTACGGAGTCGAGCCCGCTCGTCGACGATCTCCACGTGTCGTTCGAGGCGTTCAGCGCCGGCGGGCGGCGGCTCGGCGCCGTCGACCGATTCGAGGTGATCAAGCCCGGCGGGTTCACCGTCGTCGAGGTGGACGACCACGTCGGTCCCGGCCGCACCATCGACACCGACGGCGAGGATGTGCTTGGCATCTTCCACCTCACCCCAGGCCGGTACGTCGGCATCGACGCCGTGGACATCGAGCTGAGCGCGATCTTCGACCAGGTCGCAGTGTCGGATGAATACATCGAATACCACTCGAAGGAGTGGTCGGTCGCGGCGGGGCTTGCGTACCAGTCGATTCCGATGAACGACCCGCGCTTCGGCGGCACCCGGAGCACACTGATGCAGTCACCGAAACTGCTCGTCGATGATGAGACGGACACGAACCTGGTGCTCCTCAACATCTCGACGTCTGCGGACTATCAGCTGGACATCTCCTTCGACCTCGCATTCATCGCGGCCAACGGTGAGCGGCTTGCCAACCACACCGTCCGGATACCGGCGTACGGCTTCACACGAGTGAGCTCGCGCGGGGTCCTCCGTGCAGCGGGCGTCTTTGAGCGCTTCGTGGAGCTGGGCGGCAACGGGATGGTCGTCGGCTTCTCCGACAAGGGCAGCGTGGTGCCACTCTCCATCACACGCAACGACCGCTCCGGCGGGCTGGCCTGTGATCACACGCTGCCGCCCATGTACTACATCCCCTGGTGGGGCGGTGACGTGCGCAAGGCGGCCAACCGGCGGGTGCGCGAGCTGCTTTTCGACCATGCTGAAGGTCGTGCGCCGTGAGCACGTCGCGATCGCTCGCCCGGCGCGGCATTGTCGTGGCGCGGCGGCTGTCCAATCCCGGCGGCCGGCTGCCTCGCCGCGCCTACGCGCACTGCTTCATCGAGGAGGATGGTGTCCACAGCCGGCTGCACCTGCACCACTTCTATTCGATGTTCCTGCCCGACGTCACCGAGCCCGTCGATGCGCACGTTCGCGTGTTCGATGCCGGAGGAAGAGTCCTCGGGGACGTCAGTCGCCAGCTGGCTCCGTTCACCTCGCTGACACTCCCGGTCGCGGGCGTACTCGCCGAGCTGGGAAGCACCGCCACATTGGGTACCGTCGCCGTCGACGTGGACCCGGGCGAGGCGTACGCGAAGCGGCTCGTCGAGTCCGGGCCGGATGGGGCCATGACCCAGTCGCCTTTCTGGATGGGGTACTACGACGCCGGTGGCAGCGTGGCGTACGTGCACTCGATCGACCAGTACTACGGAGAGGCGTTCGGCGTCGGCCGCCTTGGCAGCCTGACCTTTCGAAGCCGCTGGCACCGCGGCGGTCCGTGGACGAGCAAACGGTTGATCGACGCGCAGGACCTGCGGCGCGTCGACGCATACCTCGTGAACCACAGCCCTGCGGCGGGTCGAACCACCATTCGCTGGGTCACGCATCCGGACAGCAGGACGGTGGTCGAGCGCACCGCATCCGTACCCGCCCACGGTGCGATTCGCGTCTCCGTCGCCGCGGGGGACCTTGTTGCTGCGGGGGGCGCCGTTCAGAAAATTCGGCTGGAGGTCGATGGCCTGCTCACGGAAAACGGGAAGCCATACGTCATGGTGCGGTACGGTGAGGGTCCATTCAGCCTGCACCATGGCTGACGCCCTTCCGCCGCGCTGGTTGCCTACCCGCCGTGAATTGTAGTCATCGCCATCCATCGGCCTTCGCGCGCGCGGCACCGACGGGCTTCGACGCGGTGCTGCTGACCCGCCAGCCGGGCGGCCGGCACGGCCGCGGTCCACACCGCCTCGGCCGCAAACGATCTCACAAGAAGGCCCACGGCATGACTGCGCCTGCGGCGTTCCAAGAGGCGCCGCTCTGCGGTGGGGCGCCAGTCCGCGGCAATTTTCTGTAGCCGCGCCGCGACTCTCTCAGTGGCACCGCCATCGACCGACCCCAGAGCTTCCTCGTACCAGGCAGCGCAGGCAGACGACGAGGGGGGCTGCTGCTTCTCCGCGAGGAGGGTCGCGAGCTGGGCGGCTGATCGGGCCTTGCTCACGCAGGCCGGCGGAGCGTCATAGAAGGGGATGAGGCCGCCGCGCAACCGGTCGTAGGCCTCACCCCACGCCGCAAAGACCACCGGCCGGGAGGCGGCGACCGCCTCGTAGATCGCCGTGGTCTGAAAGCCAACCACGCAGTCCGAGGCGAGGATGAGGTCACGCGTGTCGGCGTTGGGTCCGGCAAGGGAGACGCCCCTGTTCCATTCCTGGCCGGCGTGGCGAGCGAGGCGCGCCCGCTCCACTCTGTAGTTCTGTTGAGGGTGGCACTTGACAACCACATCACAGCTGCCAGCGCGGACTGCGTCGAGCAAAACGGACTCCGTGGCGTCGCGAAGCGTCTCCCACGTGCGCGCCGAGCCTGCGGCGTGATCGGCTTCAGGGACGTAGGCATCCAGCTCGTACGAGAGGAACAGCACGCGCTTTCGCACTGATGCCGGACGCAACCGTCGCGACGCGTAGACGTCAAAGCGCGGTTGACCGGTCACCTCGATGACCGACGCGTCCGCGCCGGCACGCAGCCAGAACTCGCGCTGTCTGTTGCTGCAGACGGTCATGAAGTCGGCAATGAACGGGGCTTCGTCGCGTGTGAGGCGGCTGTGAGCTTTCATGGTATCCGCGGAAATGGTCGTCTCTTTCTGCACGACCACCACCGGGATGCCCAGCTCGTGGACCGCCACGGGTAGGGCGCGAACGTAGAAGAAGGTGTCGGAGGGAAGTACGAGCACGTCGAAAGCTCGCTCAAGGAAGAGCCGGCGGACCTCGCGGCGGAGCCAAGCCGCATATCGGAGTCGTCGCTGCCGCAGACGAGGGTCGTTGTAGCCCCGCAGCCCCGCCGAGATGGCCTCGGTCATGATGCGCAACGCAGGGTTACGGAGGCGCTGATAGGGAAACCGCCGTACATCAAGGTCCGGGTGCGCCTCCAGAGCACGCAGGTCCTGGTCGAAGAAGTGATCCATGGCCAGGACCCGGACGCGGCCCATCAGGTTCTGCGTCCCGAGGGAAGCACGAATCCGAGAAGGGCGGCGCGCTCCTCGGTGCTCATCGCGAACCGGAGGACCCCGCCCAGGTAGACGACTCCCGCTGGGACGCAGCAGGCGGCGACAGTGATGAGGTGGCCCGGTTGGGCGATGTGCGCCGTCACGACGACCATGGCGGCGAAGAGTGCCGCCCACGGAAGGATGGGAACGATGGCGTCGCGCAGGAAAACGCGCAGAGGCATCGACACCTCGCGCAGCACAAGCCGGATGTACAGCGGCGCGGTGATGCCGAAGCCCACGAGCGTGCCGATGATGACGCCGGTGATACCCAGGTGGGGAGCCAGCGCAACGGAGATCACCAGGTTGACGACCACCGCCGTCGTGACGTACCCGGCGACCGCACGAACGCGTCCCAGGCCGACCAGCATCGTGTTGGGGATGGTGGCCGTGCACACGACCAGCTGGTACGTGAGGAATAGCTGTGTCGGCCCCGCGAAGTCGGCGTAACCGGCGCCCACCCATCCCACGATGAGCGGCCTGGCCAAGATCATCGCCGCGATGGTGACCGGCAGCGCGAGCGCCAGCGTGTACCGGGTGCCGCGAACCAGCAGGTCCTGGAGCCGAATGGTCGACCCCATGGCACGAAGATTGGCGGCGGCCGGCACAACCGCCGATGACGTGAACGACAGCGGGTACGCGGCGGCCGACTGGATGCGCGCAGCCACGTCATACCCGGTCAGGACGGAGGTTCCGACGAACGTGGCCAGGATAACCTTGTCCATCTGTGCCCAGATGACCCCGTTGACCCGGCCGACGAAAACCCATGCGCTGAACCGTGCCAGCGGGCGCAACGCGACCACACGCACAAGCCGCGGCGAGACGCGCAGCTCCGGGCAGAGCACGCGGCTGACGACCGCGTACCCCACAGCCGCGAACATGCTGCTCCCCACCATGAGCGCGCCGAAGGCCACGACGTCGTGCCCGGTGCCGAGCACGATCACGACGAGGACCGTGTAGAGGACCTGACGGGTCAGGGCGACGGCCTTGATCCAGCCGTACCGCTGCAGGCCCTCGAGAAGGCCGACGAACGCAAGCCCAGGAAGGCTGAACAGCGCTTCGGCCGCAAGCAGGACAAGCAGCAGGCGCAGGGCGCTGTGCAGCGATGCGGGCACGTGGAAGAGATGTTCGGCACCGATCGAGAACGCCAGAAGCACGGCGACAGCCACCAGCGCCATCCCGCCGAGCACCGCCAGCGCCGAGCTGACCACCTCGCCGATCCGCTCGCGTTGCCCGCGGCCGTCGGCGTCGGCGACGAAGCGCACCACCCCTGCCTGCAGACCGAGGTCCGAGATGCTCAGGTAGCCGGCCGACACTGAGAACGACAGGGCAAGCACCCACACCCCGTACGAGTCGGCGCCCAGCTTGCCGATGGCATAGGCGACCACGAAGAAGTTGAGCAGCAGGGACAGAACGCCGACGACGCCGGTGATGAGGGTGTTGCGGAAGACGCGGCGGCCGTGTTTGACCTCGGGCTCGGCCGGCTGGGTCATGCGCGGCGGAACACCTCGGCTGGTTCATGCCCGCGCAGCCGGCTGGTGACGTCACCCTGGCGGACCGCCTGTCCCACCACCGCCAGCGCGCCGTCGAAGGCATCGAGTGTCGCGTCGACGGCTGCATCATCGTGGGCGAGGGAGACGAAGTTGGCGTTGCCCATGAGCACACCGCGGTCGAGGCACTCCTGCCAGAGCAGCCCTTTCACGCCATTGCCGTCCGCGCCTCCCGCCGGCTCGAACGCGATGACGCGGCGTGGTGCCAGCCCGATCATCCGCGCCGGTACCTCGTGCTCGGAGGCGAGCGCGTTGAACCCCTCCATGATCCGCGCGCCCTGCCGCCAGAGGTGCTCGATGACGCCGCCGGCGCGGATGCGCCGCATGGTCGCGAGGGACGCGGCGAGCGAGACGGTGTCGCCGCCGAACGTGCTCGAGATGAACACCGTGGAGGCGATCTGCTCCATCACCGTGGCGCGACCCGTGACCGCTGCCAGCGGGTAGCCGTTGGCCATCGCTTTGCCGAACGCGGCCAGGTCGGGCAGGACGCCGAAGTATTCCTGCGCTCCTCCCGGGGCGAGCCGGAACCCGGTGATCACCTCGTCGAAGATGAGCAGCGCGCCGTGCTCGTCGGCCAGCGCACGGACGCCCTCGAGGAAGCCCGGCGCCGGCGGCTCGACACCGACCGGTTCCATGATCACCGCCGCCACGCCGCCTCGATGCTTCTCGAGCACGGCGCGCAGCGACTCGAGGTCGTTGTAGGTCCACTGATGCGTCAGTTCGCGCACCGCGGGCGGCACGCCGGCGCTGCGCGTGGTGTGACCGATCGCCCAGTCGTGCCAGCCGTGGTAGCCACACATGGCCACGTGGTCACGGCCGGTGGCGGCACGAGCCAGGCGCACGGTGGCGGTGGTGGCCTCCGAGCCCGTCTTGAGGAAACGCACCATCTCGGCACCCGGGACCATCTCCACGAGCAGCTCGGCCACCTCGACCTCGAGCCGGTGCCCGAGCGAGAAGCATGGGCCGCCATTCACACGGTCGCGCGCCGCCGCGTCGACCTCGGCGTCAGCGTAGCCGAGCACCATCGGCCCCAGCGCGCAGGGGTAGTCGATGTAGGCGTTGCCGGCCAGGTCCCACACCCGGCACCCCTCACCGCGCTCGAGAAAGACCGGGTAGACGCCCTCCACCTGCTGGTCGGGGGCCTTGCTGTAGGTCTGGGTGATCCCCGGCAGGACACGCCGGGCACGCTGGAGCAGCTCGCCGTCGGTGGCCGCCGTCGATGCCGTCATCCCGAGCTCTCCTGTGGCCGCGCCGCGTCTCGCTGGGCACGATAGCGCTCATCTCGCTCGGGCAGACCCTGCCCGCGCCCGAGGTCGGGCCTGCCGGCAAGGTACGCGACCACGGCCGCGACGTTGGGTGGAGGCGCCTTCGGGAGCGCTGCCAGGACCGCGGCGACGCGTTCAAGGTCCTCCGGCACGTCGACCGTCAGACGGATCGACGAGAGGTCGCGGTCCCAGGCCACGCGGACAGCACGGAACTCATCCGGGTGCTCCCGGACGCGCGCGGTGACGTGCTCTCGCTCGTGCGGCAGGACGGCTTCGTGGTCGAGGCGTTCGAGGCAGGCGACGGTGAACACCTCGACGTCGTAGCCGTCCGGGTACGTCGCCGGCTCGACATTGCTGGCGTAGTCGGCGCCCTGCAGAGCGCGCGCCTCCACCACCTGGTCGACGACCGCCGGGTCGACCAGCGGGCAGTCCGCGGTGATGCGCACCACCACGTCGGCAGCCTGCTGCGTGGCCGCAAGAACGAACCGGCTGAGGACGTCGTCAACCGGCCCGCGGGTCACCGCAACTCTGCATTGTCCGGCGAGGGCGGCGACGGCGTCGTCTTCTGCCTCCTCGGTGGTTGCCACCACAACGCGGTCGACGGTGCGTGCCAGCGACACCCGCTCGATGACGTGAGCGAGCATCGGCCGGCCGCAGAGGTCGGCGAGAACCTTGCCGGGAAACCTGGTGGACCCGGTGCGTGCCTGAATGACCGCGACAGTCGTCATGCAGCGCCGTCGCGCGCGGTCAGCGCGATCTCCGTGGTGGCGGCCGCGCGCTCGATATCGTTGCACGTCGGCGTTCGCGACTCCATGGCGGCGAGCATGTGGCGCATCTCCGCGACGTACTGCGCATTGGGATCGGCGTCAATCCCGGCTGCCAGGATCTGTGCTTCGGACCCGGCGTCGCGCGAGAGCTCGACCACCGCGCGCGGAACGTCCCAGGTGATCTGCGCATCGCTGCCGATCACCGTGCAGCTCCGCGAGTACGTGCGGCGCAGGTAGTCGACGTGAACGTGCGATTGCACGCCACCGCGATGGCGCAGGGTGATGTCGGCGACGTCCTCGACGTCGATGTCGAGGATCCCCGTCGAGTCGCACTCGCCATGGACGTGCTCGACGGGACCGGCGAGCGCGATCGTGTAGTCGAGCTCATGGATGGCGTCGAGGACGATCCCTCCCCCGAGAGCGCGGCGCGCGCTGTACTGGGTGCGGTAGTCAGCTGCCGGCCGCCAGGCCGGCAGCCACCAGCCGAAGTCGACGAGCAGCGCGGCCGGACGCCCGACGCTCACGAGGTTGGAGGACACCGTCTCGAACCCCTCAGAGAAGCGCAGGTTGCAGCCCACCATGACGATGCGGTCCCTGTGGGCGAGGGCCAGCGCTCGCGCCGTGGCCAGCTCCCCCCGCGAGGACGCCAATGGCTTCTCGACGAAGACGTCAGCGCCCCGGTCGAGCGCCCAGCCAAGGTCGCCGGCATGCGCCGCGGTCGGCGTGGCCACCACCACCAGCTCGCCCGGCGGCGCGCTCTCGCGTGTCACCGGTGTCGCTCCGATCGCGGCGGCGAGAGTGGTTGCCACACCCTCGTCGACGTCGGCAACGGCGACCTCGAGGCCGAGATCTGTGAGGTTGCGAGCGTGCCGGCTCCCGACCGACCCGCACCCCAGGACGAGCGCCCGCATCAGGCCGCCCGAGCGCGGATGAGGCGGCGCACCGCGCCGGCGACGCGGACGGCCCCGTGCCCGTCGACAAGGAGGCGACCGCGGGTGGACATTTCCGCACAGGTCGTCGCGTCATCGAGAAGCCGGAGGCACTCGGCGGTGATTCTGTGGGGCGGCGCGAGCACGGCACAGCCGGCGTCGGCCAGGGCAGCGGCCTGGTCCATCTGGTTGGCCACCGTGGCCGTGATCACCGCGGGGATGCCGACACACGCTGCCTGGACCGCGCTGGTGCCCGCGGCCCCCGCGAACAGCGTCGCACTGGCGAGTGCCCCCGCCAGTGTCGACGGCCCGACAAGGGCGGTCAGGCGCGGATCATCGCCAAGGTCATCGCGACGCATGTCCGGGCCGACGACGGCCACCACCTCGGCGCCGGCGTCACCGGAGAGCACGCCTGCGACCACCAGCGCACAGAGACCGCTGGCGTCGGCCGCACCCGTCGAGACGACCACGCTGCGCCGTCCCCGGCCTTGTTGCGGCACCGAGTCGCGTGCTTCCACGATGGCGGCGGAGATCAACGCGAAGGGGGCGCCGCCCAGGAAGGAATCGGCGCCGTCGGGATGCTTGGCCTCGCCGCCTGGGGCGGGGTTCACGGCCAGGTCGCAGGCGCTCGGCAGCCCGAGATCGTCGACGACGATCAGTGGGGCGATCTCGCGCAGCCGCTGCTGGATGGCGACGTCGAAAACGTAGCCGTCGAGCACGACAACATCGGTGCCGCTGCCGGCCGCGGCCGACAGCGCGCGCGTGGCGGCGGCACCGGCCTGCTCGAGCGTCGCGTGGCCACGGTCGGTGACGCGCCGCCGCACGGTGTCATCGCCGGCGGGCACCACGAGCATCGCGGTGACGTCGGGGCGGAGCGCGTCGGCGAGCGCGAGCATCCGCTCGAGGTGACCGAGGCCAACGCCGCTCCCGCAGTCCGGCACGAGCAGCGCGCTGGTGGTCACCGCCCCACCGGGTGTGCTCCCGCCCACGCCTGGATCCTCGTCAACGCCGTGACGACGTCCTCCTGGTCGGCTGGGGTCATCGAGGGGAACAGGGGCAGCGTCACCAGCGAGCCGCAGAGGGCCTCGGCGCGGGGCGCGGTGCCGGATCGGCCGCCGCGGGAGCGGTACAGGGCAAGCAGATGGACCGCCGGGTAATGCAGGGTGGCCTCAATTCCCTCGGCGCGCAACGCGTCGATGACGGCGTCGCGGTTGCATCCGAACACACCGGCATCGATCTCGATCGCGTAGAGGTGCCAGGCGCTGCGCCGCCCGTCCGGCCGAGGCGGTAGGCCGATCCCAGGGATGCGGCCGAGCAGTGCGTCATACCGAGCGGCGAGCTCGGAGCGCTGAGCGACGATGTCCTCGAGCCGGCCCAGCTGCGCGGTCCCCAGCGCCGCCTGGAATGCCGTCAACCGATGGTTGCTGCCGAGAGTGGTCACGTCGTAGCGCCACTGCGCCCCGCTGCGCTCCTCTGCGGTGCTGGTCATCCCGTGGTTGCGCAGGTGGCGGACGCGGTCGGCGGCGGCGCCATCGGAGGTGAGCACCGCCCCGCCCTCACCGGTGGTGATCTGCTTGACGGGATGGAAGCTGAACGTGGTCACGTCGGCCAGCGAGCCCACGGCGCGGCCGCCAAGTGACGCCCCCAGTGAGTGGGCCGCGTCGGCAATGACCGGGAGAGGCCGGGGCAGGGCTGCTCGCAGGGCATCGACGTCGGCGGGCAGCCCGGAGTAATCGACGGTGATGACCGCCCGCGTGCGCGCCGTCACCGCGGCGGCGGTAGCGCGCGGGTCCAGACACCTGTCGGCGCCGACGTCGGCGAACACCGGCGTGGCGCCGGCGCGGACTACGGCGTTGGCGGTCGAGACGAACGTCAGGGGCGTCGTGATCACCTCGTCGCCGGGACCGATGCCCAGCGCGGCGACGGCCAGGTCCAGCGCCGCAGTGCCGTTGCTGACAGCGACCGCGTGCGCGGCACCGCATCGGTCGGCGAGAGCCCGCTCGAACGCGGCGACGCCGGGCCCCCCGGTCAGCGTGCCGCTGCGCAGCGACTCGACGACCGCAGCGACGTCGGACTCGCTGAGCTGATGCCGGCCGTACGGCAGGGGTTGGGATCGCAGCGGGGTGCCACCCGCCACCGCGGGCAAGCCCGGGTCGGTCATCCGACCTCGATCGCCGCCGGCTCCGCAATCCTCTGACCGGATGCAAGCAGGCCTCGCAGCGCGTCGACGTCCAGCCACTCGGTGTTGCGGTCGCTGCTGTACACGAAGTCCTCGGCCACCGGCGTGGCTCCGGGGATCTGGCGGCCGCCCCAGAATTGATGCTCCGGCTCGACGACGTAGCACCAGCCGGCATCGAGGGTATGCCTGGCCTCCTCTGGCGTGATCAGCGACTCGTGCAGCTTCTCGCCGGGGCGGATCCCCGTATAGCGGATGGGCAGACCGGGGGCGACCGCCTCGGCGAGTTCGAGCACCCGCATGCTCGGGATCTTGGGGATGAACAGCTCACCGCCCTGCATGCGGCTGATGCACTCGACGACGAAGGCAACGGCCTGGTCGAGCGTGATCCAGAACCTTGTCATGCGCTCATCAGTGACGGTCAGCTCCCCGGACGACGCCTGGTCGAGGAAGAGCGGAATGACGCTGCCCCGTGACCCGACGACGTTGCCGTAGCGCACGCACGAGAGCAGGGTCTGGTGCGCCCCGGCGTAGACGTTGGCCTGGATGAACAGCCGCTCCGCGCACAGCTTGGTGGCTCCGTAGAGGTTGGCCGGGCTCACTGCCTTGTCCGTGCTGAGGGCGACCGCTCGGGGGACACCGGCGTCGATGCAGACCTCGGCGACGTTCTGTGCACCGAGGATGTTGGTCCGCACCGCCTCGAAGGGGTTGTACTCGCAGGCTGGCACCTGCTTGAGGGCAGCGGCGTGGACGACGATGTCCACGCCGTCGACTGCCCGGCGAAGGCGATCGCGGTCGCGCACGTCGCCGATGAGGAACCGCAACCGCGGGTCGTCGATCCGGCGCGCCATCTCCGACTGCTTCAGCTCATCGCGGCTGAAGATGCGCACCGCCGCCGGGTTGGCGTGCGCGAGGAGGGCGCGCGTGAAATGGTTGCCGAAGGAACCGGTCCCGCCCGTGACCAGGATGGTCCGACCGTCGAACACGTTCACCGTCGAGCCGCCGCGCTCAGGCCTCGTCCGGCCAGTTGACCGGGACGCGGGTGGTGCACTCGGTCAGTTCCTGGCTGGCCTTGGTGTAGCGCACCAGCGTCGGAAAGTCGCCCTTCAGCTTGAGCTGTCCCAGCATGATCCCCTTGGTCGCGTCCATCTCACCCTTGGCGACCTTCTTCCAGCGCGAGTAGGCCCCGGTGATCACGTACTGGGCCGCCTCGGCTTCCTCGCGGGTGGTCGGCCGCACCTCGCGCGCCTCACCGTGCCAGAGGTCGAGGAAGATGCCCATGTCGTCGGGCACGTTCTTGTCGGGCTCGGCGAGGACGACGAGACCGACTGTGCCCTCCCAGTTGGCCGCGGCCTGCTTGTACACGGGCGACTTGTTGATCTCAGCTTTGAAGGCCTCCGCCCACTCCGGGCTGTACGCTTCGTATGCCACGTCTCTCCTCCAGGATCGATGAGCGGTGGCTGATTATGGCTGGGGGCGCCTACGCGCTGGCTCTCGGCCCGTCTGGTGTGTCGATGCTGGGCACCTCGTCCGGGACGCCCGGACCGCCGGGGTCGGGGACGGTGGGCTCGGCGGGGACCTCGGGGCTCGGCGTGGTTGGTTCGGCGGGGATCTCCGGCTCGGGGACCGCCGGCTCTGCAGGCACCTCCGGTTGTGGTCCCGACGGCTCGCCGGGGATCTCGGGGCTCGGTGTGGCCGGCTGTGCGGGGACCTCGGGCGGAGCCTCGCCGGGAGACGGCGGCGGCGCCTGCTCCGGCGCGTCCTGCTCGGCGACGGCGGGTGCCGTGGCTCCCTCGGTCGAGCTCTGGGACTCCGCGGCGGCGTGCTCGGCGGCGCTCACTGCGGCCACCGCCTCCTCACCCGCGGCGCCGGCCAGCGAGCGCGCCACGTACACGGCGACATCGTCGACCGCGAGGCGCTCGCCGAGCTGCTTGCTGGCGATGCCCTCGTCGAACATCGACAGGCAGAACGGGCACGCCGTGGCCACCTTGGTCGCCTCGGTCGCAGCCGCCTGCTCGACGCGCTTGTGGTTGACGCGCGGCTGGTCCTCCTCCATCCACATGCGTCCGCCCCCGGCGCCGCAGCACATCCCCTCGTTGCGATTGCGCGCCATCTCGACGACCTTGAGCCCGGGGATCTGCTCGAGGATGTCGCGCGGCGGCGCGAAGATGTCGTTCCAGCGTCCCAGGTAGCAGGAGTCGTGGTACGTGATCGTCTCCTCCTGGCGCTTGGCCTGGTCGAGGGTGATGCGGCCGTCGGCGAGCAGGCGCTCGATCATCTGGGTGTGGTGCACCACCTCGTAGTCACCACCGAAATCCTTGTACTCATTGGCGAACGTGTTGAAGCAGTGCGGGCAGGAGGCGATGATCTTGCGCACGCTGTACTTCTTGAGGACCTCGACGTTCTCCTTGGCGCGCTCCTGGAAGAGGTATTCATTGCCGATGCGCCGAGCTGGATCGCCGCTGCACTTCTCCTCGGTGCCGAGGATGGCGAAATCCACGTTGCCGGCCTGGAGGATCTTCACCAGCGCGGTGGCGATGGTCTTGGCGCGATCGTCGAACGACGCTGCGCAGCCGACCCAGTAGAGGTACTCGGCGTCCGGCTTGTCGGCGGCGAACTTGACGCCGAGGTCGTTGGCCCAGTCCGCGCGCGTCCCGTGGGAGAGGCCGTACGGATTGAACACGTTCTCGATGCCGCGCAGCGCGGTCTCCGCCTGCTTGGGCATGCGCGACTCGTCGAGGACGAGGTGGCGGCGCATCTCGATGATCTTGGGCACGTGCTCGATGAGCACCGGGCACTGGTCCATGCACGCGCCGCATGTGGTGCATGCCCAGAGGGTGTCGTCGGCGATGGTGCCCCCGAACAGCGGACGTTCGCCACCGTTGGCCTCCACAGCCGCGGTCACCGTGTCGGGCGCGATCCAGGACGGCTGGAAGTGGCCGGGAAGGTCGTGCAGGGCGCCGGTGTGGTGATCACCGGTCGCCCACATCACCGCGCCGTCCGACGCCGGCGTGCCGTCGGGATTGGCGCCCTGCGCGACGTACGCGTCGTGCGTTGTGGCGGCATAGCCGCCGGCTAGGTTCTCGTAGAGCTGATCGCGAAGATCGGTGATCAGCGTCTTCGGTGAGAGCACCTTGCCCGTGTTGTATGCCGGGCAATGCGTTTGACAGCGACCGCACTCGGTGCACGTGTACAGGTCGAGCATGTCCTTCCAGCTGAAGTGCTCGAGCGTCACCGGGCCGAAGTGCTGGTCGGCCTCGTCCTCCGCGTTCATCACCGCCTCGATGTCGAGCAGCGGCAGACGGCCCTTCGGCTTGGTGGACTTGAAGATGACGTTGGGGGCGGCGCTGACGATGTGGAGGTGCTTGCTGTAGCCGAGGTACACGAGGAAGCCGAAGACCAGCACGAGGTGACCCCAGAAAAAGAGCCCGTGCAGGCCGACAAGCACGTTGCTGTGGGCGCCGAGCGGGGTGAAGAGGCGCGACACCGCGCTCGCGAACGGGCGGTCAGCGGCCATCGCAGGCGCCGGGTTGCCCTGGGCGATCAGCGTCGCGTAGTTGAGGGTCATGAATATGAGCAAGGTCCCGATCCAGCCGAGGATCAGCACCGCATCGGCGCGGTGGCTGCCGCGAAAACGGGTGGGGTTGACGATCAGGCGGTTGATGAGCGCGAGCGCGACGCCAGCCAGCACGGCGACGCAGAAGATGTCCTGCGCGAAGGCGATGACGAACGCTGCCGGGACGTCGTTGAACCGGAAGCCCTGCCAGAGCGCTTCGACGATCGCCTGCGCGATGGCGGTGAGCAGGACCAGGAATCCCCAGAAGATGAGCGCGTGGAGGATGCCGGCGTAGGGCCAGCGCAGCAGCCGGCCCTGGGCGATGACGTACACGAAGAAGGCCCTGATGCGTTCACCGACGCTGTCGAAGCGGGGATCGGGGCGGCGGCTTCGCAGCATCGCTTTTATGAGCAGGCGCCAGCGCAGACCGGTCGCGACTGATGCCGTGCCGACCAGCAGGACAAGGGCGATCGGACTGACGATCGCGGTCATGTGGCTACCGGCCCTTCCACGTCGGTGGTCGCTTCTCGAGAAAAGCGGTGATGCCCTCGGCCGCGTCCGCGGAGGTGAAGAGTCCGACGAACTCGCGGCGCTCCGCCTCGAGTCCTTCAGCGAGTGGCCTGTCGAGGCCCTCGGCGACAGCGCGCTTGGTGGCCGCCAGCGCCAGCGGGGCCTGGGCGGCGTAGCGTCCGGCGACCTCCCGCGCGGTGTCGAGCAGCGCCTCGGGCTCGACGACACGCGACACCAGGCCGAGCTCGAGCGCCCGCGCCGCGTCGATGGGGTCGCCCGTCAAAAGCAGCTCCATGGCCGCGGTTCGACCGATGAGGCGCGGCAGCCGCTGCGTGCCGCCCCAGCCGGGGATGATCCCGAGCTTGATCTCCGGCTGGCCAAAGCGCGCGGTGCTGGCCGCAATGCGCACGTCGCAGGCAAGCGTGAGCTCGCAGCCGCCGCCGAAGGCGATGCCGTTGACCGCGGCGACGATCGGCAGCCGCGAGCGCTCCATCGCCAGGGTGAACTCGGCGCCTGCGGCGATGTTGTCGCCGCCGGCCGATCCGAACTCGCTGATGTCGGCGCCCGCGGCAAAGAACTTGGGCCCGGCGCCGGTGAGGATGAGCGCACGACAGCCGGGGTCGGCCTCCGCCTCGGTGATCGCCTGGGTGACGCCGCTGATGACGGCGCGGCTGATGGCGTTGGCGGGCGGGTGGTCGATGGTGACGATGACCACGGCACCGTCTCGGTCGACACGCACGACGTCGTTCAGGACCGTGGACACCGGCGTACGCCCTCCTCGTCGATGACTGCCGGGCGCAACGGTAGCGCGCCGGACACACGGCGCGGGTCCGGCGCCATCATCAGCGCGGTGACCGAGCTGCCTCCGCTCCCCGACCTGCCTCCGCCATTCGAGCAGGAGTCACTCGCGGCCCTCGACGACGGCGCGCTCGACCAGCTGGCGGGCGCGGTGGCGACTGTCGAGCGTGCGACGGCGACCGCGATGGCCCCACACCAGGCTCAGCTGCGCGAGCTGCGTGCTCGCTCCGGACAGATCGCCACCGAGCGCCGCCGTCGCGAGCGCGCGGTGCACATCGCCGCGCGCGCGGCGGTGCGGGAGCAGGCCAAGAGCGGCGAGATGCCCGGCTTCTCGGACGCGCTGGGCGCCGCCGACTTCCTCCCCGAAGATCGCCTGCTCGCCGAGGTGCCCGCATTCTTGAAGAGCGGCGGCGAGGTGCGCTTCGGGTACGCCACGCGGCCCGGATCGGTGGCGTTCACCGATGGTCGCCAGGCGCGCACCGCGCGCACCTGGGGTGAGGCGCGCCAGCTCTTCGCCGACGGCTGGGAGCCCGGTTCACCCGGCGTCCCCGGGGTGCGCGTGCACCTTGTGGGGACGCGGGTGGAGCGGGTGGTCGACGCCGCCGAGGTCGTGGTGCGGCCTGCCGGCTGAACCCGGCGGGCGATCAGCGGCGGTGCCAGATCCGGTTGAGGCGTCAGATGGGGATGTGCCAGCTGCGCGCCGCCAGCGCGAACAGCGGCGCGATCACCAGCGCGGGAAGCATGTCGGGCACCCGCAGACGGCGGATGTTGAGCAGGCCAAGAGCGATGGCGATGAGCATGAAACCGCCGGCGCCGAGCGCCGCGGTGGTGAGCAC
>NZ_JAEKNS010000081.1:0-17636 GCF_016464765.1 Candidatus Aeolococcus gillhamiae
GGGGGGGGGCCCCTTCCCCTTTTCAGAGGGGCGACGCGCCCCTCTCGCTCCGCCGGGAGAGCCGGCTGCGCTCCCTCCCCACTCGGCGCTACTCCGCGCCGGCTCGCTGCGCTCGCTTGTCGCTTGCAAATGTCGTCGGCGCAGGCGAATTCATTTCGCCGCAGCTGACACCGCTGCATGGGGGTGTCCGAGGGGGGAACGGAGTTCCCCCTTCGCCACTAGAGGTTGAAGCGGAAATGGACGACGTCTCCGTCTTTGACGAGATAGTCCTTTCCCTCGAGGCGTTGCTTGCCCTGCTCTCGGAGGGCGTTGTATGAGCCGGCCGCGAGCAGGTCCTCGGCGTCGCTGACCTCGGCGCGGATGAAGCCCTTGGCGAAATCCGTATGGATGGTGGCGGCGGCGTCGAGCGCGGTGAGCCCGCGACGGAGCTGCCAGGCGCGTACCTCCTTCTCGCCGGCGGTGAAAAAGGTGATCAGGTCGAGGAGCCGGTAAGCGTGGCGGGCAAGCAGATCGAGGCCCGGCTCGGCGATGCCGAGGTCGGCGAGAAAGGCGCCGCGGTCCGCCGGCTCGAGCTCGGCCAGCTCCGCCTCGATGCGCGCGGAGATGACCACCACGTCGCCGCCACTCTGTCCGGCGCGACCGCGTACGGCGGCCGACGGCTCGGCGACCGCGGCGCCCTCGGCCACGTTGACCACTACGACCATGGGATTGGCGGTGAGCAGCCAGAGGTCGTGCAGGATTGCGCGTTCGGCAGCGTTCAACTGCATGGTGCGCACCGGCGCACCGCCGTCGAGGTGGTCGCGCACCCGCTGAAGCACCGCGACGGTCTCCGTTGCCTTCTCCTTCTGCAGGCGCACCGTCTTCTCCACCTTCTCGAGCCGTTTGGTGACCGTCTCGAGATCGGCGAGCTGCAGCTCGAGCTCGATGACGTCGATGTCTCGCACCGGGTCGACGCTGCCCTCGACGTGGGTGATGTCGGTGTCCTCGAAGTCGCGCACCACCAGGGCGATGGCAGAGCCCTCGCGGATGTGGCCGAGGAACTTGTTGCCGAGGCCCTCGCCGCGACTGGCGCCGCGCACCAGGCCGGCGATGTCGGTGAACGTGACCATCGCGGGGATCACCTTGGGGGGATGGAACAGCTCGGCGAGCCGGTCCAGCCGCGTGTCGGGCACGGGGACCATGCCGGTGTTCGGTTCGATGGTGGTGAAGGGATAGTTGCCCACCGCCGCGCCTGCCCTGGTCAGCGCGTTGAAGAGCGTCGACTTGCCCGCGTTGGGCAGGCCGACGATGCCCACCGAGAGACTCATCGCAGCGGCGGCCTCACAGCAGCTCCAGCTCGAAGGCGCGGTGCAGCGCGCGCACAGCGTCTTCGACCCGGGCGCGGTCGATGATGCAGGTGACCCGGATCTCGCCTGTGCTGATCATGCGGATGTTGATCGCCTGCTCGGCGAGCGCCTCGCAGATGCGCGCGAACACCCCTGGTGCGCCGAGGATTCCCGACCCCACCACGGTCACCTTGGCGATGTCGCGGTCGGCGTCGTAGCCGTCGGCTCCCACCTCGCCCACCACGCGCTCCAGCACCGCTTGGGCGCGGGCCAGCTCGGACTCGGCCAGCGTGAACGAGAGGTCGGTGTGACCCGAGTGACTGACGTTCTGGACGACGATGTCGATGTTGATGTGCGCCTCGCCGAGCGGACCGAAGACGGCGGCGGCGATCCCGGGACGATCGGGCACGCCCAACAGCGTCACCTTGGCGACGTCGGTTTCGTGTGCGATGCCACGGACCTTGGGGCGGTCTTCCATGTCCTGCTGCCTGTGGATGAGCGTGCCGGGTGACTCGGTGAATGCGGATCGCACCCGGATCGGCATGGAGTATGCCTCGCCGATCTCGACGGCCCGCGGATGCATGACCGTGGCGCCGGCGGAGGCGAGCTCGAGCATCTCGTCGTAGCCGATCTCCGCCATCGGGCGCGCATCGCTCACCACGCGGGGGTCGGCGCTGTGGATGCCGGTAACGTCGGTGAAGATCTCGCACTCGTGCGCGTGAAGCGCCACCGCCAGGGCGACCGCGGTGGTGTCAGAGCCGCCCCGGCCGAGGGTGGTGATGTCGAGCTGGTCGGTGGCTCCCTGGAACCCGGCCACGATCACCACCCTGCCGGCGGCGAGCTGATCGATGACGCGCTCGGGAACGATGTCGGTGATGCGCGCGCTGCGGTGGGCGCCACTGGTGCGGATGCCCGCCTGCATCCCGGTCAGCGAGACAGCGTCGACGCCGCGTGCGTGCAGCGCCATGGCGAGCAGCGGAGCGGTCACCGTCTCGCCGGTGCTCAGCAGCATGTCCATCTCGCGCGACGGCGGATCGTTGTCGAGCTGGTGAGCGAGCGCGGTTAGCTCGTCGGTGGTGTCACCCATCGCGCTGACCACTACAACAACGCGGTCGGCGCGGCGCCGCGTGGCCGCCACGCGCTGGGCGACGGCGCGCAGCCGCTCGATGCCGGCGACACTGCTGCCGCCGTACTTCTGGACCACGGTCACGCGCGCACCTCAACGCGGGCGCCGAAGTTGCGCGGCCGCACGGTGAGCGCCGTTCCGGGCATCGTCAGCAGCTCGGCAGTCGCCTCCATCGCGGCGCTGACCGGTTGCGGATCGCGTGAGCACAGGGCGAGCACGGACGGGCCCGCGCCGGCGAGACACGCACCATCCGCCCCGGCGTCGTACGCCGCCTCGATGAGCACGCCCGTTGCCGGCAGCAGCGCGGCTCGGTGTGGCTGATGCCAGCGGTCGTCCATCGCCTCGCGCAGGGCCGCGTAATCGCGCAGCGTCACGGCGCGTACCAGCAGCGCGCAGCGCGCGGCGTTGAAGATGGCGTCCTCGCGCGAGAACTCGCGAGGCACGACCTCGCGGGCTTCCCGTGTGGTGAGGCGCTCGTCGGGGGTGAAGATCACCGCGTGCATCTCGTCCGGTGCGTCGATACGCTGGACCGACGCCCCCGGGGCGCAGATCACCAGGCCGCCGAGCAGTGCCGCAGCCAGGTTGTCGAGGTGACCCTCGAAACCGGCAGCGCAGCCGAGGATGTCCCGCTCGTCCCAGGCGGCGCGATGCAGTGCCACCGCCACGAGCACGCCGCTCAGCGTCGCCGCCGCGCTCGACCCCATCCCGGCGGCGACCGGGATGGCGTTGGCGCAGTGGAGCCGCACGCCTCGCTGGGCTTCCGGGATGTCGAGGCGCGTGCACGCCTCGTTGTAGGCCCGCGCGACCAGGTTGTAGTCCGGGTCCAGCAGCTCGGGGACATCTCCGACGTCGTCCACCTCGATGGCGATCGTGCCCTCTTCGGTCGCGGTGGCGACCACCTCGTTCTGCACCTGCAGCGCCAGCGCCAGCATGTCGAAGCCGGGGCCGAGATTGGCGACGCTGGCGGGGACGCGCACGGTCGCCCGCATCACAGACCGAGCGCCGCTGCCAGCGAGGCGGCGTCGCCCTCTATGGTGGTGGGAGCGGCCAGTCCCTGCGCGGCGGTCGCCGCGTCCTTGAGCCCGTTGCCGGTGAGCACGCAGACAACCGCGCTGCCGCGGGCAACCGTGCCGTCGCGGACTGCGGCACGCAGCACCGCCAGTGAGGCCGCCGACGCCGGCTCGCAGAAAACACCCTCGACGTCGGCGAGGTCGCGCTGCGCCGCGAGGATGTCCTCGTCCTCGACGGCGAGGATGGCGCCCTCGGACTCGTCCCGCGCCTGGGTGGCTCCCTGCCACGACGCCGGGTTGCCGATCCGGATCGCGCTCGCCACGGTCTCCGGCTCCGCGACCGGCTCGCCTCGCACCAGCGGCGCCGCGCCCGCGGCCTGTCCGCCGAGCATGCGCGGCAGGCGCGAGCACAGCCCGTCGCGGTGGTACTCGCGGAAGCCGCGCCAGTAGGCGGTGATGTTGCCGGCGTTGCCGACCGGGATGGCGAGCACCTCGGGCGCGTCACCGAGCTCGTCGACGATCTCGAAGGCGGCCGTCTTCTGCCCCTCGATGCGGTGCGGGTTGACCGAGTTCACCAGGGTCACCCGTGGATCGACGGCCAGTTCGCGGACAGCATCCAGGGCCCGGTCGAAGTTGCCGGGGACGGCCAGGACGTCGGCGCCGTGCACCTGCGCCTGCACCAGCTTGCCGGCGGCGATGGCGCCCGCGGGGATCACCACCACCGTACGCAGGCCAAACCGCGCGCCGTAGGCCGCCGCCGACGCAGAGGTGTTGCCCGTGCTTGCGCAGATGAGCGTGCGACTGCCCGCCTCCAGCGCACGGGCCACGGCCACCACCATCCCGCGGTCTTTAAAGGAGCCGGTCGGATTGAGGCCCTCCACCTTGAGGTGCAGCGAGCCCAGGCCCAGCTGCTCGCAGAGGCGCGGCGCGGGCACACACGGGGTCTCGCCCTCGAACAGAGTGATCCGCGGGGTCGACTCGGTGATCGGGAGCCTGCCGGCGTAGCGGGCGATGACACCCTGCCTGATCGGCGTCACGACGGTCGCACGCAGTCCATCACGGTGGCCACCTCGTCCACCACGGCGAGGGAATCGACGGTCTCGACGGCGCGGGCGAGCATGTCGCGCGCGACCACGCCGGTGCGCAGAGCCAGCTCCTGGTCCGCTCCCATCGCCGGTTGCGTGAGCGCGGATGCCTCCACGGAAATGCCCCGATCCTCGAGCGCCTGGATCACGAGCTGCGCCGCATCGGCGACGGGGTGCAGGCGGACACGGACGTAACCGGCCCGCTCCACCGCGCCATCGTCGCCGATGGCCGGTGAGGAGGCGGGCACCGGCGGAGCCTGGCTCGGGGCCAGGACCGTGGCGACGATGTCCGACACCACGGCGCTGGCGGTGCTGTCGCCACCGGCGCCGAGCCCACCGACCATCACGTGGCCGGCGAGGTCAGAGGTCACCACCAGTGCGTTCTCGGAGTCGTCGATGCCGTGCAGCGGGTGGCCGTCGAGAACGAGCGTGGGTCGCACCGACATGGTCACCGTCTCGCCCTCGCGCTGCGCTAGGGCCACCAGCTTGACGCTGCCGCCGAGCAGCGCAGCGCAGTCGATGTCCTGCGCTGTGACGCCGCCGATGCCGACGGTGACCACGTCGTCCATGGTGAGCGGCGCGTCGAAGGCCAGCCGGCTGAGCAGCAACAGCTTGGCGGCGGCGTCATGGCCGTCGACGTCAGCGGAAGGGTCGGCTTCGGCGAAACCGCGCTGCTGCGCGTCGGCGAGGGCCTCGGCGAGCGTGGCGCCCTGCTTCTCCATGCCGGTGAGGATGACGTTGGTGGTGCCGTTGATGATCATCTCGAGGCCGCTCACGCGGTCGCCGCGTAGGCTGTCGCGCAACAGCGCGACCACGGGCAGGCCGGCACCGACGGCGGCCTCGTAGCGCAGCGACACCCTGTTCTCCCTGGCGAGCGCCGCCAGTTCGAGGCCGTGCGCGGCCAGTGCAGCCTTGTTGGCGGTGACCACCGGCTTGCCGGCGCGGAGCGCGCGGTCCATGAGCGCGCTGGCGCGATCGATCCCGCCCATGGCCTCGACGACAACCTCGACGGCAGGGTCGTCCACCAGGGCCTCCGCGTCCCCGTCGAGCTGGACGCGGGGCAGGTCGAGGTCGCGGGGGCGGCCCGGGTCGCGGACGGCGACGCGGCGCAGGACCGGCGTCGACCCGGCGCGGCGGCGGAGCAGCTCCCACTGGTCGATGAGCCGCCGCGCCACGGCGGTGCCCACGGTGCCCAACCCGATCATTCCGATTCCAAACTGCGCCATCGCGGCCGGAGTCTAGATGGGCGAGGGACGAGGACCCGCCGCGGCTCCGTCGCGCAGCGACAGCGGCGCAGGCGGCCCGAGGAGTGGGGTGATCAGGTCGAATTCATTTCGACCTGATGAGGGGCGGGGATCTGCCCCGCCCTGTCATAGAAGGTGCCGCTTCCAGGCGACGAGGACAGCCGCGGCTCGGTCGCGGCAGCCGAGCTTGGTGAAGATCTTGCTGACGTGGGTCTTGACGGTGTTCTCGCTCACATACAGGGCGGTGGCGATCTGGCCGTTGTTGTGGCCGTCCGCCATGAGGCGGAGGACCTCGAGCTCGCGGCCGGTCAGGCCGCCGTCGTCCTTGGCGGCGTCGACCATGTCCGGGTCCAGCAGCGACTCCCCCGCAGCCACCGCGCGGATGGCTCCGGCGAGCTCCTCGCGAGACGAGTCCTTGAGAAGGTATCCACGGGCTCCGGCGCGCAGTGACGGGAAGATGTAGTCCTCGTTCCGGTACGTGGTGAGCACGATCACCCGGGCCTCGGGGTCGTCGGCACGGATGCGCCGCAACGCCTCAATGCCGTCGAGGACGGGCATCTGCACGTCCAGCAGCGTGATGTCGGGGTGGTCCCGCCTGGCCATCATGACCGCCTCCTCGCCGTCGGCCGCGCGGGCGACGACCACGATGTCATCCTCGAGCTCGAGCATCGTGCACAGGCCCTGGCGCACCACCGGGTGGTCGTCGGCGACCAGCACACGGATCATGCCGTGGCCGCCGCTTCCCGTGGCTCGAGAGGCACGCGCATGGAGATGGTGGTGCCGCCGGCGGGCCGGCTGGTGACCTCGAACTCCGCGCCGATGAGCCGGGCGCGCTCGAGCATCCCCACCAGACCGAAGCTGTCGGCGGGCGCCGCGGACATGCCCTCGATGGCCGCGTCGAAGCCGGAGCCGTCGTCGCTCACGGTGAGCGTCAGCTCCTCGTCGGAGGCGCGCAACTCGACATCGACGTGGCTCGCGCCGCTGTGCTGCCCGGCGTTGGCCAGGGCCTCCTGGAGGATGCGGAACACGGCCACCTCCGCCTGCGGCGCCAGTGCCAGGTGGCGGGGTACGCCGTCGTTGCGGACGGTCACGACCATGCCGGATCGGCTGCCGAACCGGTCGGCCTCCAGCGACACCGCAGCCGTGAGACCTGCTGCCTCGAGCGGCATGGGGCGCAGGTTCCACACGCTGCGACGGGCCTCCTGCAGCGCGAGGCGCGCCTGCTCACGGGCGGCGACGATGAGGTTGCGGGCGCGCTCGCCGTCCTTGCGGCTCTGCAGCGCCTCGGCCGCCTCGAGCTGCAGCACGATGCCGGTGAGCTGCTGGGCCAGCGTGTCGTGGATCTCGCGGGCGAGCCTGGTGCGCTCCTCGAGGACCGCGAGCTCGCGTCCCTCGGCGGCGAACTCCGCGGTGCGCAGCGCCAGGCCGACCTGGTCGGCAACGGCGCCGAGCAGGATGCGGATGCGCTTGGGCACCTCCACCGACATCGGCACCACTGCGGCGAGCGCCCCCAGGGGCGGACCGCCGGCGGCGACCGGGATGGCCACCAGCCGTTCCGCACCGGCTATGGTGATGGTCATAGAGTTCGTCTCCAGCGCCGTGGCCACCGCGGTGGCCAGCGTTGCCCGCGCGTCGCCGAGGCGGGCAGGGTGATGGGTCACCAGGTACGGCTCGGCCTCGCGCATCGTGTAGCCGGCGGCGGCCGAGACGGGCAGGATCACCCGGATCGCCTCGACCGCCCCGTTGAGGAGCTCGGCGGGGTCGAGCGAGCGGGTCAGCGTCGCGGCCAGCGCGTTGAGTGCGACCAACTCCTCGTTGCGGTCGCGCAACTCCTCCGTGCGCTGAGCCACGCGTCCTTCGAGCTCGTGGGCGGCAGCCAGGAGGGCCTCGCGAGAGGTGTTGATCTCGCGACGCATGCGCTCCAGGGCCTCGCTGAGCAGGCCCACCTCATCCTCGCCCTGGTGCGGGACCGGCTCGTCAGTGTGCCCCTGGGCGAGCCGTTCGGCCGACATGGTGAGCGCGCGTACCGGCCCGACGAGGCGGCGCGAGACGAGCGCCGACAGCACCACCGCGATGATGCCGAGCACCACGGCAAGCGGCAGGACCTGGAGGATGAGGATGCGGCGGACGCCGCTACGAATGCCGTCGCCGAGCGACGCGGCAGCGGGGGCGAGCTCACGATCGGGCACGACACTGGCGAGGGTCCAGCGCGGGCCCGCGACAGGCGCCGTGAAGAGGTCCTTGGCCACCCCGTGCAGGGGGGTCTTCAGCACCTGGGGCTGCTGCCGGAGCAAGGCGTTGGAGGAGACCCCGGGAACGCGCGCCGGGGTTCCCTCGTACCCGCTGGGCAGCGACAGATCGGTACTCGCCCCCGCCCCCGCACTGAGCCATCGCCCGCTCGGGCTGAGCAGCACCTGGTAGGTGTCGGGCAGCGTCGACAGCGGCGCGGGCAGCAGCGCGGCGACCGCGGCGCTGGGCAGCTCAGCCCCGATGAAGTAGTCGTGTGTGGCAAGCCCGGTCCACACGGTCACCGACGTCCCAGTGCCGAACGCGGCGGTGTCGATGTCGCTCCACGCGGGACCGATCGGTCCACGCGAGGTCTGCGACAGGCCACCGCCTGCTCCGCCGGCGGGGATCGGCTCCACGCGGGGGAAGGCCGCCCCGAACTGGCGATCGAGGAGATGGACGGGGTCGATGCGCTGGGTGGTCACCAGGCCCGCCACCGTCTGGGCATCTGTGACCGGCACCTCGGTGATCGAAGCGGCTGGGCTGTTGTAGAGCCACAGCGCGCTGAGCTCGGGGTGGCGCTTGAGGACGGCGTCCAGCGCGCTGGCGACCGCCGCCCGGTTGGCCCCAAGGGGGTCCGCCACCTTCCCGTCCGGGGTCAGAAGTCTGCTCGTCGACCCCACCAGCGTGGCCACCGGCGGATTGTCGGTGGTGAGCAGTCGCGCCCCGCCAGGGAGCACCTGGGCGGGCTCACCGGAGGGTTTGGCGCCGCGTAGCAGCGCATCGACCGTGCCGGCCAGCTGGGCGACCTCGCCGCCGAAGGCGTCGAGGCGGGCTTGGACGGTGGCTGCGGCATCGGTCGCCGCGCTGCTCTCTCGCTGCTGCGCCTCGGCGACGATGGTCTGGTGGGCCTCGTCCACTGTGGTCTGGTTGACGGCGGTGAGGTCGGCGCCGACCAGAGCGGTGAGGGCCGCCAGCGGCAGCAGAGCCACCGCGAGCATGGCGACGAGGATGCGCCGGTTGAGCCGGCGCGATCGCGACCGACGACCGAGGGAGCCGAACATGGGCGGGAGCCAAGTATACCGGCGCCCTCGCACCGGCCCGATAAAATCATCCCAGTGGGTGATGGTCGCCGTGTTCGGCCGGTGTCAGAATGCGGCCCCTAGCCGCCTCTATGGTCGGCGTCAGATTTGGCGCGGGTGGGAGAGCCCGCCGGGAGATGTGGATGAAATATCGCCGGATAGGTTTGGCGCTGGTCGTGCCCGCGCTGGTTGCCACCGCCTGTGGTAGTGGTAGCTCGAGCTCCTCGACCGGAGCGGCGCTGGCGGCCACTCAGCAGCTTCGGTTCCCGATCACCGACGACATCAAGTACCTGGATCCCGGCCATGTCTCGACCGCGGTCGACATCGCCTTCGTCCAGAACACATTCGGCGGGCTCTATCGCTTCGACGACAACCTCAAGGAAGTGCCGTACATCGCCACCGCCATGCCGGACATCTCCTCGGATGGACTGACCTACACGTTCCACATGCGCCACGACGTCAAGTTCTCAAACGGTGACCCGGTCACCTCGGCCGACGTCCTCTACAGCTGGAACCGCGCCGCCCGGCTCAACGACAGCTACGGCATCGTCTTCCAGCCGGTCGAGGGGTACACCGCGGTGGCTCCGAGCAAGGGCAATCCCACCGCCACCACCCTGTCCGGGCTCAGCGCTCCAGACCAGTACACCGTCAAGGCCAAGCTCACCTTGCCGGCCGGGTACTGGCTCACCGAGGTGGCGCTCTGGACGGCGGACGTCGTTGACCAGAAGGTCATCCCCAACGACACCGACAAGACCTGGTGGACCAACCCCGCCACGGCGATCGGCACCGGGCCGTTCAAGCTGACGGCGTACGTGCCCAAGGACCACCTGTCCTTCGCCAACGTGCCCAACTGGTGGGGCGGCAGCACCGGCCACCTGACCGACATCGAGGCGACCATCCTCGCCGACCAGGGGAGCCAGGTCACCAAGTACCAGAACGGCGGCTTCGACATGATCGGCCCGGCGGACAACTACCCACCGCTCGACGCGGTCCGCAACTTCCAGGCCAATTCGGCGACGAAGAACCAGTTCGTCAACATTCCCGGCGGACGCAGCACCTGGGTGGGCTTCAACTTCAGCACCGGCCCGTTCGCACCGGCTGGAGGCAACATCGACGACCCGATCGCATTGGCCGGACGTCGCGCCTTCAGTGAGGCGATCGACCGCACTCAGCTGGTCACCGTGGCCTGCGGCCCGGGTGGGATCGTCTGCAAGCCGGCCACCGGTGGCGTCATTCCCAAGGGCTTGGACGGCTACCTCGGCGACGGAGCGGACACGAGTTCGGCCTTCGACGCGACTAAGGCCAAGGCTGACCTGCAGACGTGGGATCCCAACGGCACCAAGCGGGTCGGTCTGCAGTACTGGTACAACACCACGACCAGCAACAAGGCCATCGCCGACAACCTGCAGTCGCAGTGGCAGACCAACCTCGGCGTCCACGTCGACACGCAGCACACGGACTTCTCAACGTTCCTGACCGCCCGTCAGGACAAGAAGTACACCCTGTTCCGTGACAGCTGGGGCGCCGACTACAACAACCCGCAGGACTGGTTCGACAACATCTTCATCTGCTCGCAGGCCGCGGTCGGCCTCGGCAACAACGACGGCATCTGCGATCAGCGCATCGATACCCCGGTGAAGAAGGCTGAAGGCGAGACGGGGAGTCAGGCGATCACTGACTTCACCACCGCCAACAAGCAGCTGGTCACGGACTACGCTGCCGCAGTGCTCGAGTACGGGGCAAACCAGTACTTCATCAAGCCATACGTGCAGGGTGGCGGAGGCAACGCGCTCTACGACAACTCCTGGACGAGCATCAGCATCGCCGCTCACTAGACACAGGCACTCCGAACCCCAACAACGGGGAATCGGCCGAGTATCATCCGGGGAGCCCGCCGAAGTGGCGGGCTCCCCGACCGTCATTTCCTCCTTTTGGGCGAGGAGACCCAAGTGACCAGAGGCACAGCCATCTACGCCGCCAAGCGGCTCCTGCTGGTGCTTGGCACGGCGCTCATCGTCTCCTCGGTGACCTTCCTCCTGGTGCACTCCCTGGCCGGAACACCGTTCACCTGCGAGAAGAACCCCGCCAGTTGCGCCCACGAGAACGCCACCCACGGTCTCAACGACCCACTCTTCGTCCAGTACCGGACCTTCATGTGGAACCTGTTCCGCGGCGACCTGGGCTACTCATACGTCAATCAGGGTGCGCAGGTCACCCCGTTGCTGCTGCGCGAGGCGGGCAACAGCCTCACCCTCGGTCTCTTCGCCGTAGTGGTCACCATCGTGGTCGGCTTGGCCGTCGGGATCACCGCGGCCATCAAGCAGAACAGCTGGGTCGACTACATGCTGTCCAGCTTCGTCGTCTTCGGGTACAGCGTGCCGAGCTTCGTGCTCGCCACCTTTCTCATCATCCTGACTGGCATCCTCCTGCCCAACTGGGCAAACAGCATCGGTTGGGGAGCACCCGAGCAGATTCCCATCCCGGCGATCGCGCTCGGGTTGCCGTACGCAGCGATCGTGGCCAGGCTGGTCCGCGCCAGCATGCTCGACGTGGTCCGACAGGACTACGTGCGCACAGCCTGGGCCAAGGGCCTGAGCTCACGGGTGGTGATCATTCGCCACGCGCTGCGCAACGCGCTGATCCCGGTGATCACCATCGGCGGACCCCTGGTCACCGGCATCATCACCGGCTCGGTGGTCATCGAGTACATTTTCGGTGTGCCCGGGTTGGGAAAGGAGTTCGTGAACTCGATCACCACCCGCGACTACGGCATCGTCGTGGGGCTGTACACCTTCTACGCGGTGCTTGTCGGCCTGGCCAACCTGTTCGTCGACCTCCTCTACCCGGTCCTTGACCCGAGGATTCGCTACACATGACGACCATCACCACCGGCCTGAACATGGGAGGTCCCATCGCACCTCCGGGAACCCCCGAGCCAATCGACTACTCCATCGCGCCCGAGCAGGTCAGCCTGTGGCAGGACGCATGGCGCCGCTTCCGCCGCAACAAGCTCTCCATTGCGGGGATGGTCGTCTTCTTCCTGGTGGTCATCATGGCCATCGTCAGCATCTTCTGGACGCCATACAGCATCTACTCGCAGGGCCTCGGAGACATCACCGACCCGCTCAGCCTGAAACACCCCTTCGGCGTCGACGCCTCCGGCCGAGACGTGTTGAGCTTCATCATGAAAGGAGCCCTTGTGGCCATCGAGGTGGGGTTGCTCAC
The DNA here is from genome assembly GCF_016464765.1 of Candidatus Aeolococcus gillhamiae. Taxonomy (NCBI): domain Bacteria; kingdom Bacillati; phylum Candidatus Dormiibacterota; class Candidatus Dormibacteria; order Candidatus Aeolococcales; family Candidatus Aeolococcaceae; genus Candidatus Aeolococcus; species Candidatus Aeolococcus gillhamiae. The sequence goes on from NZ_JAEKNS010000081.1 coordinate 12,324, forward strand.
CGCGCTGGTCACCTCGATCGTGGGAATCGCCGCGGGGCTCATGGCAGGCTATTTCCGCGGCTGGGTCGACACGCTGATCAGCGGCATCACCTACATCGGGTACGGGATCCCCAATCTGCTGATCGCCTTCCTGATCCTGTTCATCACCAACCGGCCGAGCATCCTCAACGTCATCATCGCGCTCAGCGTGACCAGCTGGATGGACATGGCCCGGTTAGTGCGCGGCCAGACGCTGGCCCTGCGCGAGCGCGAATTCGTCGAAGCCGCTCGCGCCACCGGCACCAAGGACTTCAAGATCATGACCCGTCATGTTCTGCCCAATGCCCTGGGGCCGATCATCGTTCAGGCCACGTTCCTGATCCCGCAGGCGATCCTCTTCGAGGCATTCCTGAGCTACCTCGGGTTCGGCCTGCCCTCTCCCGACCCTTCCTGGGGCGCGTTGGTGTCGGACGGTCTCCAGGATCGTTTCCTCTCGTACCACACCATGCTCGTGCCCGCCTTCGCACTGCTGATCACATTGATGGCGATCAACTTCATCGGTGACGGCCTTCGCGACGCGCTCGACCCGAGGCAGAGGAAGTAGTGGCGGCTCTCCTCGAGGTAACGGGGCTCAAGACCCAGTTCTTCGTCCGCGACCAGGTGGTTCGTGCGGTCGACGGCATCGACTTCCGCGTCAACCGCGGTGAGACGGTGGGGATCGTCGGCGAGTCCGGATCGGGGAAGTCGATGACCGCGCTCTCGATCCTGCGCCTGGTGCCGGAGCCCGGCAAGATCGTCGAGGGCAGCATCAGCTTTGACGGGCGCGACGTGCTGGCCTTCGACGACGACGAGCTGCGCAAGTTCCGCGGCAACGACGTAGCCATGATCTTCCAGGACCCGATGTCGTCGCTCAACCCCGTGCTCAAGGCGGGCTTCCAGATCGAAGAAGCCATGAAGGCGCACGACCACTTCACCAAGGAGCAGGCCAAGGAGCGGGTGCCGCTGCTGCTCCGCCGCGTCCGCATCCCTGACGCGGAACGCCGCGCCAAGGAGTACCCCCACCAATTCTCCGGCGGCATGCGCCAGCGGATCATGATCGCCATGGGGCTGTCAAACGAGCCCGGCCTGCTCATTGCTGACGAGCCCACCACCGCGCTCGACGTCACCGTCCAGGCGCAGATCCTCGAACAGCTGCGTGACCTCAACCGCGAGCTCGGAACCGCGATCGTGCTGATCACCCACAACATGGCTGTCGTAGCCAGCATCTGCAGTTGGGTGGTGGTGATGTACGCGGGCCGGGTGGTGGAGCAGGGGCCGACGGAGGAGATCTTCCGTTCTCCGCAGCACCCCTACACGTGGTCGCTACTGCGGTCCATCCCGCGCATCGACGAGAAGCTCGGCGGGAAGCTGCTCACCATCACCGGGCTGCCCCCTGACCTCACCAACCTTCCCCCGGGCTGCAAGTTCCACCCGCGCTGCCGGTTCACCGTAGACAAGTGCTTCACCGAGGAGCCTGACCTGCTCACAGTCGGCCCGCAGCACGAGTCACGCTGCTGGGTGCAGATGAAGAACGTGCCCGACCCCGACTCCGACATGCGTGAGGCGCCGCTCGTGCCCGAGGGAGAAAGGGTAGATGCCCCAATCTGAGGCGGCCGCGCCGGCCTCGGCGTGGACCGCCGAGGCAGACGCCCTCGTCTCGCTGCGCGACGTCTACAAGCAGTTCCCCAGTGGTCGCCAGACGGTGCGCGCCGTGGACGGTGTGAGCCTCGACATCATCCAGGGCGAAACCCTCGGGCTGGTTGGCGAGTCCGGCTGCGGGAAGTCGACGCTGGGACGCGTGGTTACCCAGTTGCAGCCGGCGACGGCGGGCAGCATCTTCTTCGAGGGCAAGGACCTGGCGGCACTTCATGGCGAAGACCTGCGCCAGATGCGCCGTCGCGTCCAGATGATCTTCCAGGACCCGTACGGCTCGCTCAACCCGCGCATGACTGTCGGCAACATCATCGGCGAGCCGCTGGCCAACTTCGGGCTGGCCAAGGGCAAGGAGCGCGACAAGCAGGTGCAGGAGGTCATGCGCATCTGCGGGCTCAACCCCAACTTCAACAACCGCTACCCGCACGAGTTCAGCGGCGGGCAGCGGCAGCGCATCGGAATTGCGCGTTCGTTGATCCTGCGGCCCAGCTTCATCGTCGCCGACGAACCGATCTCAGCTCTCGACGTGTCCATCCAGGCACAGATCATCAACCTCCTCGAGCAACTCCAGGACGACTTCAACCTCACCTACCTGTTCATCGCGCACGACCTCTCAGTGGTGCGCCACCTCAGCGACCGGGTCGCGGTGATGTACCTCGGCGTCATCGTCGAGGTGGCCAACAGCCTCGAGCTGTACGACAACCCGCTGCACCCCTACACGACCGCGCTCCTGCAGTCGATCCCCGTTCCCGACCCGATGGTGGAGCGCGACCGCAAGCCGATCATCCTCATGGGCGAGATCCCCTCGCCGATCAACCCGCCCAGCGCGTGCCGCTTTCACACCCGCTGCCCGATCGCGCAGCCGATCTGCTCGGAGGTGCGACCCGACCTTGTCGACTACGGCAACGGCCACCTCGCCGCCTGCCACTTCGCCGGCAAGCTGCAGGGATCGCTGGCGGCGAAGGTTGCCGAGGAGAGCACCGAGGCGCTGCGCACCGCGATCGCCGGCGAGCTCGATGATGCGAGCAGCAACGGGGCGGAGCCCGTCACCTCGTAGCCGGTGCGGGACATAGCTGAGCGCGTCCTCGACGCCGCTCACGCCGCCGGCGCCGAGTACGCCGACTGCCGGGTGGTGGAGCGCACCACCGAGTCGGTGATCGTCAAGAACGGCCGCGTCAACAACGTCAGCCAGTTCGAGGACGCGGGCGTCGGGGTCCGCGTTCTCCTGGACGGCGCCTGGGGCTTCTGCGGCACCCAGCGCACCGACGCCGAGGGCCTCGAGGGAGCGGCTCGGCTGGCTGCCCGGATCGCCCGCGCGTCGGCACGGACGGCGGTGGCACGCGTTTGGCTGGCGCCGCAGCCCGCGGTGACCGCGACGTACGCGACCCCGCTCGAGATCGACCCGTTCAGCGTGTCGCTGGACCGCAAGATCGAGCTCCTGCTCGCTGCCGACGCGGCTATGGACGTCCCCGGGATCACCACCCGCATCGGCTCGCTCGGGGCTGTGCGGCACCACCAGCTCTTCGCCAGCAGCGAGGGCTCGCGCATCACCCAGACCATCGTGGAGGCCGGGGGCGGCCTGGACGCCACTGCCACCAGCCAGACGGAGGTGCAGTCGCGCAGCTTCCCGAACAGTTTCGGGCGCCAGCAGCTCACCGCCGGCTGGGAGGCGGTGGAGGCGATGGACCTCGCCGGCAACGCGCGCCGCATCGCCGAGGAGGCCGTGGCACTCCTCACGGCCGACCTCTGCCCGGAGGGGACGATGACGGTGATCCTCGACGCCACCCAGGCGGCGTTGCAGGTGCACGAGTCGTGCGGCCACCCCACTGAGCTGGACCGCGTGCTCGGTTTCGAGGCGGCGTTCGCGGGCACGTCGTTCCTGATGCCCGAGATGCTCGGCAGCTTCCGTTATGGCAGCGAGGCGGTGACCATCAGCGCCGACGCCACCAGCCCAGGCGGCCTGGGGACCTTCGGCTACGACGACGAGGGCGTGCCCGCCCAGCGAACCCTGCTCATCGACCAGGGCATGTTCACGGGCTACCTCAGCTCGCGCGAGACCGCGGCGCGCTTCGACATGCGCAGCGGCGGTACGGTGCGCGCCGAGAGCTGGAACCGCCTTCCGCTCATCCGCATGACCAATATCAACCTCGAACCGGGGACGTCGAGCCTCGAGGAGATGATCGCCACCACCGAACGCGGTGTGTTCCTCGAGACCAACCGCTCCTGGAGCATCGACGACCGCCGTCTCAACTTCCAGTTCGGCACCCAGAGCGGCTGGGAGATCCGTGATGGGCGGCGCGTGCGGCTGGTGCGCAACCCGCTGTACAGCGGCAGCACCCCGCAATTCTGGAACTCGTGCGACGCCGTCGCCGGGCCTGCGGAATGGGCCATGTACGGCGTGATCAACTGCGGCAAGGGTCAGCCTGGCCAGGTCATGCACGTCGGTCACGGCGCCGCGCCGTGCCGCTTCCGCAACGTCGCGGTGCGTCCCGCGTGAGCGACGAGCTCCGCACCCCCGACGAGCTACTCTCCATCGCCGACGGCGTGCTGGCGCGCGCGCCCACGGCAGCCGAGGTGGAGGTGACCGTCACCGAGACGGCGACCGCGCTCACCCGGTACGCCAACGGTGGCATCCATCAGAACGTCGCCGATCGCACGCTCGTGCTCCGCCTGCGGCTGGTGCGTGACGGGCGCTCCGGAGTCGCCGAGACGCAGGTCATCGGCGACGACGCCACCAGCGCGTTGGTCGAGGCCGCCGAGCTGATCCGCGCCCACTCGCCGGTGGGCGAACCCGTCCATCCCATCGCCCCCGATGGCGGCGTCGACACCGAGCACGGCTACAGCGCCGCCACTGCGGCAGTCACGCCCGAAGAACGCGCTGACACCGTCGGCGTCATCTGCACAGCTGCGGACAAGCTTGGCCAGAAGGGGTTCGGCACGTACGAGAACACCATCACCGCCGTCGCCATGGTCAGCAGCACCGGCCTGCGCCGCGCGGCACGGCGCAGCGAGGCCGAGCTGATCGCCGTCTGCCGCGGCGACGACGGCAGCGCCTACGGTGCCCGTTTCGCAGCCGACGCCACAGCCCTCGACGCCGGCGCGCTCGCGGCTGAGGTGAGCGAGCGGTGTGCTCGCAATCAGGGCGCTACCGCGCTAGATCCCGGCGTCTACGAGGTGGTGCTCTCACCGTACGCCACGGCCGAGATGCTCGAGTACCTCGGCCTCATCGGGCTCGGCGCCCTGGCTATGCTCGAGGAGCGCAGCTTCATGCGCTTCGGCGAGCACCTGATGAGCGAGACGGTGACCATCAGCGACGACGTGCGCCGCTCCGAGCTGGCCCCGCTGCCGTTCGACTGGGAGGGCGCGACGACACGGCCGGTCACCATCATCGACCGCGGCACCTGCGCGGCTGTTGTGCATGACTCGGTCACCGCCGCGCGCGCTCACGTCCCGACCACCGGGCACTCCTTCCCGCAGCCCAATAGCGACGGGCCGCTGCCACACTACCTCTGCCTCGACGGCGGCGACGGCGACGTGGAGTCGATGATCAACGCCTGCCGGCGCGGCCTGCTGATCACGCGCTTCTGGTACGTGCGCCCGGTGCATCCCCTCAAGACGACGATCACCGGCATGACCCGTGAC
>NZ_JAEKNS010000148.1:0-28865 GCF_016464765.1 Candidatus Aeolococcus gillhamiae
TCATCACGGCCACGCCCCAGCAGAGCCGACTCACCCAGAGCTGGTGGCGAGTGCGGGCGAAGAGCACCGGCAGGGCCGCGCAGGCGATCAGCACGACGACGAGCCTCCGGTAGGCGGAGAACTCGACGAGGGTCAGACAGATCAGTGCCACCAGGGAGGCGATCCACCACCGCCCCGGAGCCAGGCCGCGTCCCCGCTGCGGGGGACCGAGACCTCCTGTCGGTCACCGCGGGAACACCCAGTCTCGGGCGGACGGCGCTCCCGGTGACCCGTTGCCGAACAACACCGGACGCACGCCGCGGCGGCGGAGCTGGCGGTCGAGGCGCTCGAGGATGGGCAGGATGGGACGGCAGGCGAACCAGCCGATGACTCCGCACATCCCTCCGATGATGAAGCCGGCGACAACGTCGATCGGGTAGTGCATCCCAACGAAGACCCTCGCCACCGCCACCAGAACCGACAGGCCGAGAGCAACCAGCGCAAGGGGACGGGCGCGCGTCCAGCAGGCGCCGGTCAGGGCGCCGAGGACGAGGAGGTGGTCGGATGGGAAGGAGCCATCCGCGCCGTGGGCGATGAGCGGGGCGAAGTGATCGGCGACAAAGGGCCGCTGCTCCAGCCAGAGCGTGCCGAGCAGGGCGCCGATGCCCAGCGCCAGCAGCGCGCCGAGGGCGAAGCCCAGCCCCGCGCGGAGGCCGTCGCGATGGAACCAGAGCAACGCCAGGACGACCACCACGCCGTAGACGAAGTAGTCAGCAACGAGGCGCAGCAGGCCGTCCAGGACCGCGGAGTGACCGGTGAGGCCGTGGATGCTGCTCCCGAGGTCACCGAGCGTCATGCCGCCCACCGTACAGGCTGCTCGGCGTTACGGGCCGCCCCGTCACGCGGCTGCGATGATGGCCATCGTGGCCGCTCTGGGCGTGATCCGCATCAGTGTCGACCCGGTGCTCCACCTCGGCCCGCTGCCGGTGCATTGGTACGGGGTGATGTACGCGCTCGCCTTTCTCGCTGGCTTCCGCTTCGGCGTCCTCCCCCATCTCCGCCCCCGTGGGGTCAGCCGGCGCGACTGCGATCGCCTGCTCATCTGGGTCATCGTCGCCGGCCTGCTCGGCGCCCGCCTCTACTACGACGTCCAGCAACCGCTCGGCCAGTACCTCCACGACCCGGTGCGGATCATCGCGGTGTGGGAGGGAGGCATGGACTTCTTCGGCGCCATCTTCGCCGGGGTGGCGACGATCGCCCTCCTCTGCTGGCGCGAACGGCTCCGCTTCTGGCTCGTTTTTGACGCCGCGGTTCTTTTCGCCGTGGTGGGCCAGCCGATCGGTCGTATCGGCAACATCATCAACGGCGACATCCTCGGGGGGCCGAGCTCGCTGCCGTGGGCGACGGCGTACACCAATCCCCACGCCATCCTCCAGGCCGGCTACCACCTCGGCGTTGCATACCAGCCGGCCGGTGCGTACGAGGCCCTCTGCGCAATCGCCATCGGTTTCGTCCTGCTGATGCTGCGCCGCCGACAGGTGCACGACGGCGTGCTCGCGCTGACGTACTTCGGTCTCTACGCGGTCAGTCAATTTCTCATCTTCTACGTGCGCCAGTCCGAGCCCGTCGTGGGGCTGGGCCTGAAGCAGTCGCAATGGACGTGTCTGGCGATGCTCTTCATCGGGCTTCCTCTCCTCTTCCTGCTGTGGCGACACACCCGCACCGATGCGACACAGCGGACGTCGGTGCGCAGCGAGGCGGCGTCGTGACGCCGATCGAGTAGGCTGCCGCCCATGAGCAAACTGGTTCTTGTGGCGTGGATCGTTGTTGCCGTGTGCGTTGTCGCCGCGATCATCGCCGCGGTGGCTCAGCCTCTGCATTGGGAGCGCACCGTTGGTGCCGCCGTCGTGGTCGGCGTGGTCGCCGCCGCCGTGGCCGTGTACCGATCTCGCCAACCATCGCGCAACTGATGCGCGCGAGAGGTCATCCGTCACGGTGATGCGCGCCCGCTGCCGCTGACGGGAACCACTGTTCGACGGGGATGGCGACGGCGGCGACGGTGAGACCGACGACGAACGCCGCCACCGTCAGAGCGACCCGACGTCGCGATCCCGGGACGGCGCGCGGGGGTGCGCTGAACAGGACCGGAGCCACATCGGCCGCAGCCTCGGCCGGAGTGTCCCAGAGGTGGGCGAGCAGGTGCAGGCCGAGCGCGCCGGTGAAGATGAGCGCGCCACCGTTGTGGATGGTGCTCCATGGCCCAAAGCGCGTAGTTCCGAACATCATGACGATGCCGCTGCCGAAGAGGACCGCCGTCGCGGCGACGAGGATGGGCGCGGTGAGCCGCGCCATCAGATGCGGCGGGCCGTCAGCGCGATAGCCGGGGTCGCCGCGGTAGTAGCCGAGCGCGCGCCAGCCGGTGCTGGCCAGCTTGACAATGAGCAGGGGGATGAGCAGTAGCGCGCTGAAGTAGTGGACACGCCAGAGCACGTCCAGGAAGAGCGCCGTTGCATATGGGAGCGGCAATAGCACCAGCAGGACGGCGCCGGAGAGGGCCACCAGTCGCGCGTTGCCGGCGTGCACATGTCGCGGACGTCGCCGTGTGAACGGTCTGATCCCGAGCGCGGCGAAGCCCGGAGTGACCGCGTCGATCAGCGGGTCGCCGGCACCCGGGACGCGGCCAGCGTCGTCGTCAGCGGATGAAAAGCGCGGCCTCATGCGACGCTCATGCGGCGTAGACGCTGCCGTCGGAGGCGACGGTCACTCGGAGGGCGGCCAACGGTGACGGCGCCGGGCCGCCGACCACTTGGGCCCCGTGCGCGGGGTCGAAGGCCGCTCCATGGCACGGGCAGATGAGCAGGCGCTGGCCGCTGTCGTACTGCACCGTGCAGCCGGCGTGAGTGCAGACGGCGTCGTAGGCCACCACGCTCTGGCCGCCTGTGCTCACCACCACGGCGGGGTCGCCGCTGGCCGGGTCCTGGTAGGTGAGGCTGCCCGCCGACTGCAGATCGGCGAGGCTGCCGATGCGCGTCCCCTGCGGCGCCTGGGACCCGGGTGCGGACGAGCCGGGCGAGGCGCTGCCGGAAGGGCCCGACGCCGAGGTCGGCGGCGAACTCGTCGCCGATGTCGCCCCGCTTCCCGAGGACAGCGCAGCGACCGCTGCCCGGCTCCTGGGCAGGATGGCGAGGAGCCAGACCAACCCCACAGCCCCACCGCCGAGGCGGAGCAGGAAGGCCCGCCGGCTGGGGTCGATCACCGCTGGACGCGGAGGCTCGTCCTCCGCCCAGGAGCGCTCCAGCCAGCGCCGCACCGGTACCCAGACGTCGCCATCGCCAACCAGCGCGACGGTCAGCCAGGCCACGGTGTAGAGGCTGTCCGAGCCGAGGAAGTACGGCTGCACCTGCCAGGTTGCGCTGAGAAAAAGGAGCAGGCTGATCGCCGCGCCGCCGAGCGCACACGCCCGGGTCCACAACCCCAGCAACACGCCGAAGCCGACCGCCAGTTCGGCCGCGATGATGAGCAGGCCCACCTCCACGGCGAGGTTCTGACCGAGCCAGTCGAGCAGGCCGCCGATTGGTGACGTCCTGGCAAAGCCGCTCAGCTGACGTCCGATGTAGGTGCTGCCGTCGGGGTTGAAGAAGTTGGGGTCGGTGATCTTCTGGATCCCGGCATAGATGAAGGTGAGCGCCAGGAAGAACCGCAGCGGCAGCACCCCGAAGCGGACCCGCGGGTCAACTGGCGCGACCGCGGCGGAGGGGGCGGTGCTGCGCCGCTGCTTGGCGCGGCGGCGACCGTAGGTCTGCGGCATCCTGTCAGGCTACTGGCTCAAGATTGGAGTCAGATTGGAAGCAACGCCGGACCCTCGCCCCACGCCGATCGGACGCACGGTCCTCGTTGTCGAGGACGAGATCGGTCTCGGTCGCCTGATCACGCGTGTGCTCGGCGAGGAGGGTTACGAGCCACGGCTCGAGTCACGGGGCGATGTCGCTCTCGAGACCGCCCTCGCCCACCCACCGGCGCTGGTGCTGCTTGACGTCGCCCTCCCGGCACTGACCGGGCTCGAGGTCTGCGCGCGTCTCCGTCAGGGCGGGTTCATCGCGCCGATCCTCATGCTCACCGCCCGCGATGCTCTCGCCGACCGGGTGGCCGGACTCGATGCCGGCGCCGACGACTATCTGGTCAAGCCCTTCGCCTTCGAAGAACTGCTCGCCCGGATGCGCGCTCTGCTCCGTCGTCACGCCCAGGAACCGGAGCGCCTCACCATCGCCGACCTCGTCATCGAGACTGGGACGCGCCGCGCCTGGCGTGGCGGACGTGAACTCTCCCTCTCCGCACTGGAGTTTCGCTTGCTCGAAGTTCTGGTGCGCCACGCCGGTTGGGTGCTCACCCGCCAACAGCTCCTCAACCACGCTTGGGGGTACGACGTAGCGCCCGCCTCGAACGTTGTCGACACGTACATCCATTACCTGCGCCGCAAGATCGGCGACACCCGTGGTTCATCACTCATCCACACCGTCCGCTCGGTGGGTTACACGGTGCGAGGGTCGTGATCGGGCGGGCGCGCCGCCGGCTCCTGCTCGGCAACCTGGTCGTGCTCATCGCGCTCACCGCGGTGATTGCAGCGGCGATCGCGACGGTGGCCGTGCAGCTCTTCGAGCAGGATGCGCGCACCCGTCTCAGCGCTGACGCCAGCCGCGCGGCGAGTGACCTTCAGGGCACGGGCGATACCGACTTTGCGGCCGAACACGCCATCACCGCCTCAGGGACCTTCTACATCGTCTGGGGCACCGACGGGAGGTCCACCTTCGACCCAGCGATGGTCGCCGGTCTTCCGGCCCTGATGGCCGACGCCGCCAGGGCGCGGACCGGCAGCGCGGTCGCAGTCGATCGAGTCCAGACGCCGGCCGGACCGGCGCTCATCGACACCCGCGTGGTCACCGCGCCCGGCCGCCGCCAGGAGGTGCTGCAGACCGGGGTGAGTCTGGCCACGGTCGAAGCCGCCGAGCGTCGAGTGGTCCTGGCTGCGGCGGTGACAGCGGGGGTGGCGGCGCTGCTCTCGGTGGGCGCCGCCATCTTGTTGACCCGGCGCGCCATCGGGCCGATTGCAGCGGCGCTCGACCGTGAGCGTCAGCTGATCGCCGCCGCCTCTCACGAGCTCCGCACCCCGCTGGCCCACGCATCTGCCGCTCTGCAGGTGGTTCGCCGCCACCCCGATCACACCATTGCCGCCGAGGACCAGGTGCTGACAACCGTGACCGAGGAACTGGCGCGGATGGCACGACTGACCGAGGGTCTGTTGCAGAGGGCGCGCGGTGCTCTGCCGCCGCAGCGGACCGAAGTCGTCGACGTCGACGTGGTCACCCGGCAGGTGGTCGACGCCGCCTCCCCCCGGGCCCGCGAGACCGACCATCCGTTGACGCTGCGGGCGGGCGGCGCAGGAGTGGTTCGCGCCGATCCAGACCAGCTGCAACAGGCGCTGCTCGCCGTGCTCGACAACGCCCTGACGCACACCGCACCGGCAGTGGCAGTCGCGGTGGAGACGCACCAGGAGAAGGGGGCGGCGGTGGTCGAGATCGCTGATGGCGGCGCGGGAATCCCTGTCAGCGACCGAGAGCGCGCCTTCGAACCGTTCGTGCGCCTGACGCCGGGGAGAAGCAGTCGCGGCGCAGGCCTAGGACTCAGCGTGGCGCAAACACTCATTGGGGCTCTCGGCGGTACGGTGGAACTGCGCGACAACAATCCTGGGCTACGGGTGCGCATCCGTTTGCCGCACGCTCCTCCAGACAACGCGACACCAGCGCGCTGATCGTGTCGCCGACGACGGTCGTGATCCTGGTGGCGCTCGGCGCTGCCGTGGGCGTCTTCGGGACCCTGGTGGGAGCGGGCGGCGGTTTCATCCTCACGCCGATCCTGCTGCTGATCTACCCGCGGGATACCGCGGCGACGATCACGGCGATCAGCCTCGTCGTCGTGTTCTTCAATGCCCTCTCCGGATCCGCAGCCTACGCGCGTCAACGGCGCATCGACTACCGCGCCGGCATCGCCTTCGCGCTGGCCACTCTGCCCGGGGCGGTGGCCGGCGCCCTGCTCGTCGGGGCCGCGCCCCGACGGCTCTTCGACGCGGTGATGGCCTGCCTGCTCGGGGGCCTGGCCATCTGGCTGATCAGCGGCGGCGCTCGCGACGACCGCGCCGGTCACGGGCCCACCGGCACACCGAGGCTGCTCACCGATCGGGACGGGACGACCTACCGTTACTCCGTTCGCACGCGGCGCGGCGTCGCCTACAGCGTCGGGGTCGGTTTCATCTCCAGCTTCCTGGGCATCGGCGGCGGAGTGATTCACGTCCCGTTGCTGGTGAGAGCCCTCGGTTTCCCGGTCCACGTGGCCACGGCGACGTCCCACTTTGTCCTCGCCAACATGGCGGCGGTCGGCACCGTGACACACATCGCGGCCGGCAGCTTCGCCGGTGGCACTGGCATTCACCGCGCGATCGCGCTCTCGCTTGGCGTCGTCGGCGGCGCGCAGGTGGGCGCCTGGCTCTCCCAGCGAGCCGGGAGCGTGATCATCCAGCGTCTGCTCGCCGTGGCACTCGCCGCCCTGGCCGTACGCCTGCTCGTCACCGTTCTGTAGATCAGGGTGCACGCCTGCTGGCTGTGGTCGGGTGCGCCTTGTCGGCGCTGACGGCGTGCCCGAACGGTCGGCCTCGTCTGGCCATCGATACACTGCCAGCCGACATGTCCGAGGCGCTCCGCCGCGTTCGCCGGCCCGGTCCGCTCGTGGCGATCACCCTTCTCTACCTCGTCGCCATCGCCCGAATCCTCATCTGGCGCGGGCCATCGGTGTCGCCGAACTACCTGCTCTTCGTGCTGTTGCCCGTTCCCGTCCTCAGTGGACGCTTCTTGGGCTTCCTGCGCGATTGGGTTCCGTTCATCGCGAACTTCCTGGCTTGGAAGCGATGCGGGGCATTGCCACAGACACCCACTTCACACCGCACGTGGCCGACTTGGCGCACGCAGAAACGTTCCTCTTCGGCGGTCAGCTGCCGACCGCGGTTCTGCAGCAGACTCTCAACGTCGGAGTGGGCGGACGGGTTCTCGCCTATGCCGCGACCGTTCTGTGTTGGCTTGGTTCTCTGGCTGGTCGATCGCGTCCAGTTCGCCGCATGGCCGGAGCCGCTGATGATGTCGTCGCCTGGAGCGCGTGGGACGTGCCCAGCGAAGAGGCCTGGCACGGCTTTAGAGTGGCCACCATGACGTGAGACAGGTGGCCACCATCACCTGAGACATCACATGAGCTGGCCTGACCTGTTGTCGGCGCACGAGCTATCCGCAAGCCGTCTCCGGATCGCCGATCTCCCTCGCGCCACGGCACGCTCGGCAGCCATAGCCGCGCCGGATCTTCGGGGGATCGAAGACCTCAACCAGGCCGACGATAGGCCTGACCCGCAGGTAGGGGTGGGCATCAACACGGGTGAGGCGGGCGGTTGTGGCACTCGGCTCGCGGCTTGGTGGGGCGAGGGCTTCGTCGCCCGGCGATGTCGGTTGGTCCACTGACGCCCGCGCTGCCGCTTGCCAAAGCATATAGGTGGCCTAACTGTTCTCTAACCCAGCGGCCGTAGGGTGGTGCACATGGAAGCTCTGTTCGTCGCCCTGAACCTCGCTCTGGCGCTGTTCATCATCGCGGCCCTGACCGGCGTCTGCTGGATGGGTTACCGCCTCGGCTCTCAGACTTACGAAGCGGATAGGCGAGGGCAGTGGGTCGTGCATCGATCGCACGCGCCTAACCGTCGACCGGCGGACGCTGGCCGACTCGCTGGCAGTGGCCGCCACGTCGCCTGACCGCCCGGTTCTGTGAGGTCGCATCGCCGGCCTCGCAGAAAATCCGCTTCTCCTCGGGTTGCCGTGGGTGAAGTGGGGCGTTCACTTGAACGGAAGAGCGATGCTGATGCCACCGCAGCAGAGGTAGATCATCGCGATCAGCGCGGCCGCGGAGTGGTGGCCGTAGCCGCGGTGGTTGATCAAGCGAATCTTGCTGTTGAGGCCCTCGAGCTTGCGCGCTGGGGATCGTTGCAGCCGCACCTGAGCGTCGGCGCCACATGCACCGGCCTCTTCTGACGACACGGGGTCGGATGCCGTGTGCGTTGAATCCGGGCAACCCGTGACAGAATCATGAAATGTCGGGAGTTGCACGGGTGTTGGTCGCGGAGGACGAGGCACCGGTTCGGCGCCTGCTCGTTCTCCACCTCCGGAAAGCCGGCTTCGACGTCGTGGAGGCGTCCGATGGACACCAGGCGCTCGCCGTTCTGCTGGCCAGCGAGGCGGACGTGGCGCTCATCGACGTGATGCTGCCGGGGATCGACGGCTTTGAGGTGGTGCGACGGGCACGCCCGCGGTCATCGATTCCGATGCTCTTCGTCACCGCCAAGGGGGAGGAGATTCACCGCGTCGCGGGCCTCGAGGTCGGTGCCGACGACTACGTCGTCAAGCCCTTCTTCGCGGAGGAGGTGGTTGCTCGAGTGCGGGCTCATCTGCGCCGGGCTGCGGGATTCGCCGACCCTCCTCGGCTGCTCCGCAGCGGAGCTGTGGAAGTGAAACTCGACGAACGACGCTGCCTGGTCTCAGGAAACGAGGTCCTCCTGACCCGACGGGAGTTTGACCTGCTCGCTCTTCTCGTCGAGCATGCCGGCCAGGTGTTCAGTCGCGAACAGTTGCTCGGGAGCGTTTGGGGCAGCCCATACTTCACGGTGAAGACCGTCGACGTGCACATCTCCGCCCTGCGCCGCAAGCTGGTCGGGGCATTGACCATCAGCGCGCTCCGCGGCGTCGGTTACCGTCTCGAACCGTGAGGGCGCGGCTGCCGAGCTCGTTGCGCTCTCGCCTGCTCTTGGCGATGGCCCTCCCTGCAATCCTTGCCGTGGCTGTCGGTTTCGTGCTGTACACCTTCGTCGACCAGGGCATCGAGCAGTCGGCGGACCAGCAGACCGCCGACGGGGTGGCCGCCTCGATTGCTCGACAGTTCGGCGCGCAGGGGACGGTGCCGGAGCTTCGAACCATCGAGGCCGCGCTGCCCAACGATCAGGTGATCATCGTCAGCCGAGGAACGACGATCTTTACTACTCCCCTCCCCGTCGGGGTGTCGACGCGCCAGCTCGAGCTGACCGCGGTCGCTCCCTTCCCGGACGGGAGTGTCACCGTGCACGACTACACCACCCTGGGGACGTCCCCCCCGCTGGAGCTGATCGTGGTCGCAGCAATTCCCATCCTCCTGCTGGTGGTGACCGCCACCACCGCCGCGAGCTATCTCTCGCGCGCCCTGCGCCAGCAGATCGAACACGCCCGGGTGGCCGCCGAACGTGTCGCGGGTGGAGATCTCAGCGCCAGGATGGCGCTTGAGGGGCGGGCCGAGTTCGGCCCCCTGGCCATGGCATTCAATGGCATGGCCGAGCGCTTGGAGATCACCGATCTCAACCAGCGCCAGTTCCTCGGCGACCTGGCCCACGAGCTCGCGACCCCGGTGACGGCGATCTCGGGCAGCGGATTGGCGATCGCCGACGGCACCGCCGCCACCGAGGAGGATCGCCACGAGGCAGCCGAGACGCTCACCCGTGAAACCCGGCGCCTCCAGGAACTGCTCGGTGACCTGCGTCGCCTGACGCGGCTGGACCTCGCCCAGACCGTGAATGTGGCGCCGGTGGCAGTTCACCAGCTCTGCCGAGAGATCGGCGACCGCTTCGCTCCCGCTGCGCGCGCCGCGGGAATCGAGCTCAACGTCCGCGGCAGCGATGTGCATGCCGTCTGCGACGCCCGGCTTCTGGACATGATCGTCAGCAACTTCGTCTCCAATGCGATTCGCTACACACCTGCCGGCGGCTCGGTGCGGATCGAGTTGCGACGGCACCGCCAGGAGGTGACCATCGCCGTCCACGACTCCGGCTTTGGCATCTCCGCGGAGCACCAGGCCCGCATCTTCGATCGTTTCTACCGGGTCGACGAGGCCCGTCAGCGAGCCACCGGGGGGAGCGGACTCGGCCTCTCCATCGCCACGCGGGCCGCCAAAGAGATGAGCGGGCGCATCGAGGTTCACAGCGAACCCGGCACAGGCAGCGTCTTCCGGATCACATTTCCCCTCAACCCGTCAGGAACGGGGCTGCGAGCGCCCCTGCGCCCGCCCCTGTCCGTCGACGACACGGCGCTCAACCAGCAGCCGGGGTGATGGTCCGATGCGCCCCGCCGCGCCAAACCCTCGGGCTGCGCCGCTCGTGCTCAGCCAGCTGCGGATCTCAGCACCGGCCTCGATGAGGAAATTCTCACGGTTGGCTTACTCGGCCTTCAGACGCGCCCGCTACGGTGTGACGGTCATGACTGAGGAACGGCGCCCCACCTCGACGCGGAGGATCGGCGCGACCGCGAGGACGGCGCTGACCGGTCTCAGCGCTGGGCTGGTCGCGACTGTCCTTCTCGCGGTCGCCGCCAGCGTGGTGACGCTCGCGCTCGCCTTTGGTTCCCGTCCCCCGCAGGCGTCGGTCGCGCCGGTGCTGTCGGTGGGCGGCGTCCTGGTCGGGGTGCCTGCCTCGCCGGCGCCCGCACCCGGCGGTTCGCCGACGGTGACGCCGAGCCCCGCTCCGCTGCGGCCGAGCGCGCCGTCGTCGGTTTCCGCACCAGGGTCGGTTTCGATCATCGCGCCGCAGCGGCCGATCGTCGTGCTGCCGCCGCCCGCGGGCGACCGCGAGACCCCGGACCCCAGCGCATCGAGCCCCACTCCAGGCCCGGACGGCTGAGGCGCACAAGCCCGCCGCCGTGAGAGCCCCCATCGCGGGGGCCCACGCCGAAGCCGGCACACCCATAATTCGACGTGCCGTGGGGGCGACGACACGAGCCCACCCCGCCCGATGGCGGCGCCTGGCGGGTCTCTGGTCGCGCCGGCGCCTCACCACGCGGCTTCTGGCCGTCTACGCGCTGGGATTCGGACTGGCCATGGCGAGCATGCTGCTGGTGGCCAGCCTGCTCTTCGGCCAGACCTTGATCAGCGGCGTGGACGCGAGCCTCAACGAGGAGGCGAACGAGTTCCAGAGCCGCGCCAGTCAACGACCCCCTGGCCAGGGCCTCGACGCTTTCGCCGTGCAATATCTGCAGACGCGCCAACTCGCGGTCGGGGAGGCGATCCTGGTGGATGTCCGCGGCGCCCGTGACATCGGCACCCCCGGTGCCGCCGCGCTCGAGACGACCGCGCCGGTGCAGGCCTGGCTCGCTCAGCCGCCCCCGGCAGGAACGGTGGTGACATCCACTGCCGCGGACACTAGCTACCGATTGCTGGCCATCCCGCTGTCCATCAAGGGGGCACGGGTTGGGGTGTTGATCATCGGCCGCACTCTCGGCACGATCCAGAGTGAGCTGGCGACGGTGCAACTGCTGGTGGTGGCGCAGGGTGCGTTTGCCCTGGCGATCGCGCTCATCGGGGGGCACGTCATCCTGCGCCGGGTTCTCACCACGGTGCGGACGACCACCGAGACGGCTGACCGGATCAGCCGGGAGCGGCTCGACCTCCGGCTCGGCGACAGCGCTGCCGGCGACGAGGTCGGCATGCTGGCGCGGTCGTTCAACGAGATGCTCGACCGACTCGACACCGCCTTCCGCTCCCAGAGCCAGCTGCTCGCCGATGTCTCCCACCAGGTGCGCACCCCGATCACCGTGATCCGCGGCCACCTCGAGGTGCTCCAGAGGGGCGGCTACCGCGACGAGGCGGAGGTCTCCGACACCATCAGCCTGGTGCTCGACGAGGCCACCCATGCAGGGCTGCTCATCGATCGGCTGCTCCTCCTCGGCCGCGCCTTCGACGCGGATTCGATGGACCTGGCCGCGGTCGAGCTGCCGTCCTTCCTGGCCGAGATCGTCGACGCGGCGCGAGTCCTCGGGGAGCGTCACTGGGAGCTCGGCGCGACGCCGGACTGCGTGCTGATGGTCGACAGGGTCAAACTGCGCTCGGCCATCCTCAACCTCGTCGAGAACGCGGTCAAGGCGACCACGTCGGGGGACACGGTGACGATCGGGGCGCGCCTCGACGACGCCCTCACCATCTCGGTGACCGACAGTGGGAAGGGGATGACCCCGGACGAGCTCGGGCGCGCCTTCGAGCGCTTCCGGGCCAGCGCTGGCACCGGGCACGGGACCGGCCTCGGACTGGTGATCGTCAAGGCCGTGGCGGAGGCCCACCGCGGCCGGGTCGCCATCGACAGCGCACCCAACGCCGGCTGTGTGGTCAGCATCGTCCTGCCCCGCAGCTGCGTGATGGTCGCGGCGCCGCGCACGGCGGCCCCGTGAACATCCTCATCGTCGAGGACGACCAGCGCATCGTGTCGTTCCTCGCCAAGGGGTTGAAAGCCGAGGGCTACGCGACCGTGGTCGCGACCGACGGTGACGATGCGCTGGCGCTCGTGGAGGTGAGCGGCTCCGAAATAGACCTCGTCCTCCTCGACCTCGGTCTGCCCGGGGCGGACGGTCGCACCGTGCTGCGCTCATTCCGCGAGCGGCTGCCCAGTTTGCCCGTCCTGATCCTCACCGCCAGGGACGACGTGAAGGACAAGGTCTGGGGCCTCGACGCGGGCGCCGTGGACTACCTCACCAAGCCGTTCGCCTTCGATGAGCTGCTGGCCCGCATTCGCGCGGCGCTGCGCGGGCGCAACGACGCGACCGCACACCAGCTCGTGGTCGCGGACCTGCGCCTCGACCTGCTGACCAAAGTCGCCTGGCGGGGCGGTCGACGCATCGACCTGGCGCCGCGAGAGTGGACACTGCTGGAGTACCTGATGCGCAACCCTCAGCAGGTCCTCTCCCGCACGCAGATCCTCAACCACGTCTGGGAGTACGACTTCGAGCCGGGAAGCAACGTGGTCGACGTCTACGTCGGCTACCTGCGCCGCAAGATCAACGCCCCCGGTTTGGAGGCAATGCTGCACGCGGTGCGCGGGGCCGGCTACC
The DNA here is from genome assembly GCF_016464765.1 of Candidatus Aeolococcus gillhamiae. Classification (NCBI taxonomy): domain Bacteria; kingdom Bacillati; phylum Candidatus Dormiibacterota; class Candidatus Dormibacteria; order Candidatus Aeolococcales; family Candidatus Aeolococcaceae; genus Candidatus Aeolococcus; species Candidatus Aeolococcus gillhamiae. Next base: position 12,954 of record NZ_JAEKNS010000148.1, read on the forward strand.
GGTTGGTGCAGCCGCAGTAGTCACGCCACCCCAACCAGGCTCTCTGCATCCTCGGCCATCGCCCAGGTGAGCGGCGGCCAGATGACCGGGTGGAAGCTCGTCGGCGTGCCCCGACCAATCCCGTATACGCGAAAGCCGGCGGCCCGCCAGGCCGCTTCGGGCAGCAGGCCGACGGCGTCGAGGAGCACCGCGCCACGGGTGGCGGCGCGGATGGCACCGGGATCGAGCTCCGCGAATTCGGGCCAGGCGGTGGCCACCACCAGCGCGTCCGCGTCACGCGCGAGGGCGAGCGGATCACCGACCACCTCGGCGGGGAGGTCGGCCCCGGCGGTGGCCAGCGGATCACAGGCTCGCACCCGTGCCCCACGCGCGACGAGCGCGCCGATCAGACGGATGGCGGGCGAGTCCCGGATGTCGTCGGTGCCGGGCTTGAAGGCCAGCCCCAGCACCCCGACGCGCGCCCCGTCGAGCCCGCCCAGCACCAGGTCGAGCTTGTCGACGAGCTCCGCGCAGACGGTGTCGTTGACGGTCAGCGCGGCCCGCGCGAGTGGCGTTCGAAGCGCCAGGCTCGCCCCCACCCCGATGAAGCCGGCGAGGTCCTTGGGCAGACAGGAGCCGCCAAACCCGGGACCGGCGCCGAGGAAGGCGCGGCCGATGCGGTCGTCGAGGCCAACCCCACGCAGCACCAGGTCGACGTCGGCGCCGAGCCGCTCACAGAGTCCGGCGACCTCGTTGGCGAAGGAGATCTTCACCGCCAGGAAGGTGTTGGCGGCGTACTTCACCAGCTCGGCGCTGCGCCGGTCGCAGAGCACCACGGCCGCGCCGGAGGGATAGAGGTCGGCAACCATGCGGCCCACCTGGGGGTCGGCCGCGCCCACCACCAGTCGGTCGGGATGGAAGAAGTCCTCGACGGCTCTGCCCTCGCGCAGGAACTCGGGGTTGGACACGACCTCGACACCAAACCTCGGCCTGGCGGGGCCGTTCCGCCGCTGCACGCCGCCGTGGTCGCCGTCAAACCCGGCGGTGCAGAGCACTTCGAGAGCCTCACAGCTCCCCGGTGGCACCGTGCTCTTGACCGCCAGGATCAGATCGGGGCAACCCACCGTGGCGGAGTGACCCAGACCGCGTTGCCTGGCACGGGAACGCTGTCGTGCCGCCGCGGTGATCTGCTGGGCGGCGACGGCGATCTGGCGCAGATCGGGGGTCCCGGCGGCACGGGGCGGGGTGCCGACGCAGAGCAGGGCGATGTGAGCCTCACCGAGGGCGGTAGCGGCGGCGTCGGTGAAGCGCAGCCGCCCGCTCCGCAGACCCCGGGCAACGATCTCGTCGAGGCCGGGCTCGACGATCGGCGTCCGCCCGGCCTGCAGCAGCGCGAGGCGTTCGCGGTTCACCTCGAGACAGCGGACCCGATGGCCGAGCTCGGCCAGGCAGGCCGCCGCGGTGAGCCCGACATACCCGGCCCCGACCACGCAGACGTCCTGCGGCGTGACCACGGCGCGCTCCGTCACAGCCCTCATGCGGCAGCGCGCGCCGGCGCGCTCGTGGCACGTCGACGCCGGCCCACGCTGCGGGGATCGGCCACGGCGCCGCAGCCCTCGCCACGACCAATCACGAGGCGCGTCGCTAGCCCACGACCCGCCAGCATTGCGACCGCGGCGGTGAGATCGCAGCGTGCTCCGCTTGACGCTCGGTCCACCACCACCAGGTCGGGCTCGAAGCGGGCGGCGACGTCGCTGATGATCGCCGCCCGCGCCCGGCGGATGATGCCGGGCGCAAGACGAGACGGGGCTCCAGCGCGCTCCGGGGGCACAGCGGGGAGGCGGAGGATGGACACGCCTCGTGGCAAGCGCGGGCACGTGTGCGCGACGAGAGCGGTGGCCAGCACCACCTGCGCGCCTGGCGAGGCAGTTGCCAGCCGGCGGGCCAGCGCCACGCAGCGACGCAGGTCGCGGCCGCCGACCTCGTCGTTGGAGTACAGAAGGACGCGCTGCGGCGACGGTTCAGTGAGGACGCTGACTGTCGAAGCGGTGGCCATGGATTGTCCTCGTACTGTGTCGGGTGGTCACCACCGGGTTGGCAGCGCTCCGGACCGATGACCAGAGCGTGGGGCGCCTCGATGTCAGGCGGATGAGCGCTCGGTGAGAGTGTTCACACCGCCACGTCCGCAGGGCTCCGATCCGACCGGCCGGTGCCCGGATCGAAGCGCCTCACCATGGCACGCGCGCAGACGGCTCGATCGAATCGGGCGATTACCTGACGGCGGCCGGCCTCGCCGAGGCGGCGGCGCCGGCCGGCGTCGGCGGCCAGCCCGGCCAGTGCGGCGGCCAGGACGGTGGAGTCCCCGGGCGGCACCAGGATGCCGGTGCTCCCCGAGGTGATGACCTCGGCGATCCCCCCGACGGGCGTGGCCACCACGGCAAGCCCGGCCGCCATCGCTTCGAGGAGTGCGTTGGGGATGCCGTCGCGGTCGCCGTCGGTCAGCACGACGCTGGCCTGCACGAACACCTGGGCCCAACCGAGCTGTTCGACGACGTCCTCCTGCGTGCCTCCGCCGAGCAGCGTCACCGTGTCGCCAAGGCCGAGGCGGCCGATTGCTGCCTCGATCGCCCCACGCTGATCGCCGGTGCCGAGGATGCGGCACTGCAGGTGTGCCCCTCCAGCGAGCGCCCGCGCCAGGGCGTCGAGGAGGACCGGGTATCCCTTCTTGGGGACCAGTCGACCCACCGCGAGCACCCGTATCGGCTCGCCACTGTCCGCGTCGGGTTCGGCTGTGGTGGGCCGGAATCGGCGTGTGTCGACACCGTGATAGGCCAGCACCACCTTGTCGGCCGCGGGCCCGGCGATGCGACCCAGGTCGGACGCCGCCGCGGCGGAGCAGACCAGGACGAACCGCGCCGCCTCGACCTTGACGGCGAGGAGGTCGGCCGGCGAGCGGTACAGGTCCTTGGCGTGGGCCGAAAAGCTGAAGGGCAGGCCGGTGAGCAGATGGACGAAGTGGGCAACCGACGCGGGCCCATGAGCGAAAGCGGCGTGGAGATGGGTCACGCCGTCAGCCTCAAGCCAACGGGCGAGCCGGCCCGCCTCGAGGAAATGGCGCACCGAGCTCACATGGCGGCGGCGGCGCAGCAGGTAGCCGACCACCCCCAGGTAGCGGCGTGGTGACCTCGCCGCGAGCCGCGCATGAGCGAGCAGCGTTGCCGCCACCTCGGCCGTGGCTCGGAGCGGCCCGCGGCCGGCGTGCAGGTACCCGACCGGGCCCCGCACCGCGGCGACATCGGGCTGGGTGATCGCCTCGCGCGGATCGGCGAGGGCGAAGAGACGAAGGTCCACCCCGGCCGCTTGGAGGGCGAGGATCTCGTCGAGGATGAACGTCTCCGAGAGGCGGGGAAAGCGTTTGGTGAGGTAGCCGACGACTGGGCTCACCGCGCAGCCACCACCCCGGCCACGTCGCCGACGATGCCGAGAGCCCTGCAGCGGACGACTCGCAGCCCGGTCCAGGGGACGGAAATCCGGCGCCAGTCGGCGGCCGGCCAGCCCCGGGCGGAGGCGATGAGGGCGCGGATCGGGGTGTGGTGGGTCATCAAGACGATTTCGCCGTCAGCGTTGGGGTTGGCGTTGGCGGCGGCTGCGGCGGTGGCGGCTGCGACGGCACGGGCGCGCAGTTCCTCGGGGCTCTCCCCGCCGGGCGCCGCCGCGGCCCCGCTCCTCCAGGCGCGGGCTCGATCCCCGTGGCTGCGCTTCGCCTCAGGCCAGGTCAGGCCGGTCAGCTCGCCGAAGTCCTGCTCCTCAAGGCGTTCATCGAGCGTGATCGCCGTGCTCGGGAAGGCGAGCAGGGCGGTCTCAACCGCCCGACGTTGGGGCGAGCAGACCACCAGGCCGACGCCGATGCGCTGCCGCAGGCGGCTGCCGGCCTCTGCGGAGTCCGCCCTGCCCCGAAGCGACAGCCCGGGATCGATTCGAGAGCCGAGCAGGCGGCCCGGCTCGGCGGCGGGCTCCCCGTGGCGCATTAGGAGGAGTCGTGTCGCGGCCACCGCTCAGGCCACCGACTGGGTGCGGGCAAGGTCAGCGAAGATCGACCCGGGTCGCTCGAGCAGCCCCGCCGGCGGTCCGCTCTCGACGATCCGACCCCCCTCGAGGACGGCAACGCGGTCGGCGTTGCGGACAGTGGCGAGCCGGTGGGCGATGATGAATGCGGTGCGCCCGGCGAGGAGTCGCTCGAGGCCCGCCATGACCCGACGCTCGGTGAGCGAGTCCATGCTCGAGGTGGGCTCGTCGAGGATGACGATCGGCGCGTCCTTGAGCAGGGCTCGAGCGATGCCGACGCACTGCTTCTCGCCACCGGACAGCGAGCCGCCGCGTTCGCTGACCACCGTGGCGTAGCCGTCCGGGAGGCGAGCTGCGATAGCGTCAACGCCGGCCGCTCGACCTGCCGCTTCGATCTCAGCGGTGCTGGCCTCGGGTCGACCGTAGACGATGTTCTCGGCCAGGCTGGCCCGGAAGATGAGGCTGTCCTGGAGCACCAGCGAGACGCTCGCTCGCAGCGAGGCGAGCGTGTACGTGCGCACATCGCGGCCGTCGATGAGGACCGCCCCCGAGGAGGGATCGTAGAAACGCGGCAGCAGCGAGACCAGGGTGCTCTTGCCTGCTCCGGTGGCGCCGACCAGGGCGACCACCTCGCCGGGCCACGCCTCCAGGGTGACCTGCTGGAGGATGGGAGGACCCTCCGGGTAGCAGAAGCTGACCGCCTCGAAGCGCACGTGGCCCGACGTCGAGCGCAGCTGGCGTGCGCTGGGGTGTTCGGCGACAGACGGCATCTGCGCGAAGGTGTCGAGGAGGCGGCCGGCGGCCGCCGACGCCTTGCCGACAGCGTAGGAGAGCTTGGCGAGCTGGCGGGCGGGCGCTTGGGTGCTGCGCAGGTAGCCGAGGAAGACGAGCAGCTCGCCGGGGGTGATGGCCCGCTGGATGACGAGGACCGAGCCATACAGGGTGACCGCCACCGCGGCGACACCGGTGATCACCCGCACCATTGGTCCCAGCCGGGACTGGAGGGCCGCCGCCTTCAGGCTCGCCTGCAGGCTTTTGGTGCTCTCCGCGGCGGCGCGCTGGCTCTCGTGCTCCTCGCGCCCGAAGGACTGGACCAGCTTGATCGCCGAGAGCGCCTCCTGGAGCACCGAGCTGACCCGACCCTCCTGGCGCCGCGCGGTGCGCAAGGCAACCCGCATGCGCACCGTCGTCCGCTGCGCGAGTAGCAGCATTGGCAGGGTGAAGAACGCGACCACCGCAGCCAGCCGCCAGTTGAGCCAGAACATCACCCCGAGCGCGGAGACCAAGGTCAGGATGTTGGTGATCAGGCTGGAGAATCCGACCGCGGCCAGGTCCTGCAACGCCTGGACGTCGCCGCTCAAGCGGGCCAACAGATCGCCCACCTGGGTGTCCCGGTGCTGGTGGAATGACATCGAGAGCCGCTGCAGGTGGGCGAAGAGGCCGCGGCGAAGGTCGTACACGGCGCGCAGCGCGGCGATGTCGGTGGCCCGGTCGTCGATGTAGGTGAAGATCGCCGAGAACACCGAGATGGCCATCGCCAGGGCGCTGAGCAGGATCAGCAGCCTGATGGCGTTGCCGTTGAGGACGGTGCGCAGCACCAGGCTGCCCGCGGCGTTGTGGGTGAAGAGGACGGAGTCGACGATGTACTTGAGGGGCCACGGACTGAGCACCGCGGTGGCCACCTCGCCGACCATCGCGGCCGCCGCGAGGATCAACCACTTGCGTTGTGGACGGAGCCGCGGCCACAGCGCGCGGACCACCAGCTTCATGGTGCGGCGCTGGCGGGCGCGGTGGCCGGGATCCGGTCGCCGCTGGCCGCGGCGATCACCGCGCTGATCGACCGTGCGGCGCTCGTCCACGAATGACCCGAGCCCGCCACTCTCGCCGCCGCACCGAGTTGAGCGCGCCGGCGCGGGTCGGCAAGAAGACCGTCGAGGGCGCCGGCCAGTCCGGCCACATCGCCAGCCTCATAGGCGACGCCGGCGGCGCCGATCGTTCCGGGCATGTCTCCGATGGCCGGGTAGACGATGGGCAAGCCCGCGGCGAGATACTCGTACACCTTGAGGGGCCCGAAGTAGAAGTCGGGGCTGGGCCGGAACGGCGCGACGGCGATGTCGAAGCAGCCCAGCACCGCGGGGATCCGATCGTGGCCGACCGCCCCCACCAGATGCACCCGCCCACCGAGGCCTTCGTCGGTGATCCGGCGGCGCAAGGCACCCGTCTCTGGTCCCTGGCCGACCATCACCAGGTGCGCGCGCGGGTGGCGATTGGCGATGGCCGCAAAAGCAGACACCAGGTCGTCGACGCCGTGCCAGGGCTTCATGCTGCCCACGAAGCCGATGACCATGCTTCCTGCGGGCAGACCGAGGTCGACCGGCGGCGGATTGGCGAAGCCCTCGAGGCGCACCCCGTTGGGGACACATGTGACTGGAACTGCAGGGGCAACCGCGTGGACGTACTGCGCGAGTTGGCGCTGGACGACGACGACCGCATCGGTCGTGGTGAAAATCTCACGCTCGCGCGCCAGCCAGGCGGCGACGTCGTCGAGGCAGCGGTAGCGCGCCGCTTCGAGGACCAGTGGGGCATTGACCTCCAGAACGTGCGGAATGCCCAGTACGGCCGTCGCGCTGCGTGCCGCGCCGCTCTCCAGTGCGTAGCGCTCGAGCACGGCCTCGGCACCGAACGTCTCGAGGAGGTCGCGCACGGCCTCGGGATCGGCCATGATGGGTGGATCGACCTGCTCGAGTCGCTGCACGTCCGGCGCCGGATTGCCGTCGCCGACTCGCGCGCAGAGCACCATCACCCGGTGCCCGATCGCCTGGAGCGCGGCGGTGACCTCGCGGACGTGGACCGACGCGCCCTTGTGCCCCAGGACGGGGATGCCGCGATCTGCACAGACGTAGGCGATCCTCATATCGCGGACAACTCGTCTCGGGAGCGCGCCACCGGCCCGTCGATCACGAGGCCAGAGCGGGGCGGTAGGACAAGGCCTCGGTCACCGCGTTGGCCGCCCCGTCGAGGCCGCTCAGATCGAATCCGGCCCCAACGGCCGCGCGGATCTCGGCGCGGGGGACAGCCGATCGGCGCAGCAACGCCGCCCGCAGTGTCGACGGGGTCAGCCGGTCGGGATGGAGCATCGCCACCGCGCCGCGCTCGGCGAAACGGCTGGCTCGGATCAGCTGCTCGACGCGCGGTCGAATGCGCGGGATCACGACCGCCGGGACCGCCGCAGCCAGCAGTTCGCACATGGTGTTGTACCCCGCCATCGAGACCACCACGTCAGCGCTCGCAAGCTGGGCGGGAAGGTCGGGAATGAAGCGGCGAACCGCGACATCGAGGCGCCGCGCGTACGCGGTGAGCGGGACCAGTTCGTCTTCGCCGAGGAATGGACCCGCCACAAGCAGGCCCTTCCACTCGTGGCCCATCGTCTCCAGCGCACCGAGAAAGGCCCAGGCGACATGGGCCGCGTCCTTGCCGCCGCCCACCGTGCACACCGCCCGCCGTCGGTCAGGGCTGGGCCAGGGCAATGCGCTGCCGTCGGGCCGCTCCCGTCCCGGTGGGTCGGTCAGGAAGCCGGTGAAGGTGACCTTGTCGGCCACCGAGTCGGGAAGCTGGTACTCGGCAACCGCGTCATAGACGCGTGGGTCGCCATAGATGAGCACGCGGTCGTAACGCTCAGCGATGGCGCGATGGTGACCTTTGCGGCGCCATTCTTCCCGGACCACCTCGGGGTTATCCAGGATGTCTCGGAGTCCGAGGATCACGGTAGCGTCGGGACGGCGTGCGCGCAGCGCATCGAGAGCCGCAACCAGCTCACTGTCGACACCAAGTGGATAGCGATCGACCAGCACTACGTCCGGTGCGAACAGGCGAACCGCGGACTCGAGGATGCCGGAGCGCAGTGCCGAGACCTCGCCGGAGCCGAGCCGCAGCCCGTCAGCGACGTAGCGCTCGTTGGCCAGCTTGGTCACCGACGGCAGCTTGAGGTAGTCCACGTTCTCGGGGAACTCGAAGTAGTGCGCGATGCGCGATCCGGTGGCGGCAAGGATCGATGCGTCCGGAAAGCGCTCGACCAGCCGGGTGCTGAGCCGCAGGTTGCGGCGCAGGTGGCCGATGCCGTAGCCGTCGTGCGAGTACGTGAGCACGCGCAAGTGACGTGTCGAGTCGGCCGGCTTCACTTCGGTCACGCCGCCGCCGCCGACAGTGTCGATGCCACCCAGTCGAGATGGGCGCGCAACCCGTCGTCCAGGGACACCCGAGGTCGCCAGCCAAGCTCGCGACGGGCCCGGCTGGTGTCGGCCCATGTGTGGGTGACATCGCCCGCGGCGAATGCCTGGTGGTCGACGGTCAGCGCGGCCCCGCTGATGACTGTGACCAGCGCGAGCACAGCCTCGATGCTCGCCGGACTGCCCCCGCCGACGTTGTACACCGCTCCGCGCGGACCACCCAGGGCTCGGACCGTAGCATCGACGGCGTCCGACACGTAGGTGAAGTCGCGCGTCTGGTGGCCGTCACCGAGGACGTGCACAACCCCACCGGTGAGCGCCGCGGTGAGGAAGCGGGTGAAGGCCATGTCGGGCCGCTGGCGGGGACCGAACACCGTGAAGTAGCGCAGGCTGACGACGTCGAGTCCGTACTGCGCCACGTAGATGCGCACCAGCTGCTCGACGGCGAGCTTGGTGAGTCCGTACGGGGACATCGGCGCTAGAGGGGCGTCTTCGGACGCGGGCAGTTGGGCAGCATTGCCGTACACGGACGATGACGAGGCCAGCACTGCGGGGATACGGTTGAAGCGCAGTGCCTCGAGGAGGCGCTGTGTGGCCACGATGTTGTCCCGCGTATAGATGTCAAAGGTCTCACCCCAGCTTCCGCGCACACCGGCCTGGGCGGCGAGGTGGAAGACGCCGTCGCAGTCCCCGAGCCCTGCGCCGATGTCGGCCACAGCCAGGTCGACCTCGCGGAGAACGAAGCGGGGCGATGCTTGGGCTGCGTGCAGGTTCTCCTCCTTGCGACCGCGCTCGTAGAAGGTGGAGAAGTTGTCCACCCCCACAACCTCGTGGCCATCGCCGAGCAGACGCTCGCAGAGATGCGATCCGATGAATCCCGCTGCCCCGGTCACGAGGTACCTGCGTCGTCGCGCGGAGAGTCCATCCTGAGGTGCCGGATTCTGCTGGGCGCGCGTGCCGCCGTCGCCGACGATGTTGTCAGGACGAGACCTACGGTGATCGCCCGTTGTGAACTGAGACAAGTCGACGGCCCTCTGCGGTGAACGGAGGCCCCATGACGGGGAGGCGACGTCAGCCTCAGCGGCCGCGGTGACACGCGCATGAGCCTCAAGTGAGACTCCTCTCACCCAGGTACGCTCACAGAGCGGGGTGGCAGAAGTCCTGCCCCGATGAGGCTGTCGAGCCCCACCGGCCTGCCGGAACATCGACCACGGGCGCACGGCCGGTACCATCGAAGCGAGCAAGCGAAGGTTCGGTCGGACCGGGAGGATCGCGAAGCGGCGAAGAACGAGACGCACGGTCACCGCACGCTCGGCTGGCCTATCCTAAGGCGGCGACATCGTCGGATGCTACGGAGACTTACAACTCGATGAGATCACCAGGTGGTCGCCGACCGTACAGCGGTCGCCGCTTCGCCGCCACCATGCTCGTGGCCGCGGTGGCCATCGCGGCGGCGACTGCCAGCCTCACCATCCTGTCACAGCCCACGCGCATGGCGATGGGCGGCCCGCAGCCGATGCATTCGCGCACCGTGGGGCCGCCGGTCGGGCCGCAACCTTCCGGCGATGCGCCGCAAGCGCAGCTGCCGCAACCAGCCGCGGTCGCGGTTCCGCTGGGACCACACGTCACCGTTCCGATCCTCTACTACCACTACATCCGCGGCATCGCGCCGACGCCCCAGGATATGCTCGGCTTCCGGCTGTCGATTCCCCCGTCGCTCTTCGCCGCGCAGATGGCTTTGCTACATGTCGAGGGCGCCCACACGATCACGCTGGCAACCCTCATGGCCGCGCTCGCCGGCAAGGCCTCGCTGCCGCCCCATCCCGTCGTCCTGACCTTCGATGACGGGTACGCCGATTTCGCGACCGCCGCCGAACCGGTACTGGCGCACTACGGATTCGTGGCCACCGACTTCGTGGTCAGCGGATTCATCGGCCGGCCCCGCTACATGACCGCCGCCCAGGTGCTCGCCATGGATGCGGCCGGCATGGTGATCGGGTCACGTACGGTCCACCACACCGACCTCGTCAGGGTCTCACTCGCCGACGCGCGGATGGAGATCGACGGCGGCAAGGCCGCGCTGGAGCAGCTGCTCGGTCATCTGCTCCACCGCACCGAGATCGGCGGCGCTCCCAGCCTCGCCAGCTTCGCGGGCGACGCCGGATTGTCAGCGCCGACCCCGTCGCAGTCGGCGCTGATCGCCGTGCTCGCTGCGTAGCAGGCCGCCTCTGCCAAGATCTCTCGATAACGGGGTCAGCGAAGCGCAACGACTCGCCGGCGCTGATGGCGACCCGCGTCAGCCGAACGACGGCCCTTGGCGGTGAATGATGAGGCCGGCGTGGGGATGAGAAGACGCTCATGAAGTGCTCATTCGCGTCTCACCGAGAGCCAGCACGATGCAACAACCGCTGAGGAGTTGAGTCGGCGCGACGACGTGGTGCTCTCACCTCCACGGCGTGCTGCTGGCGCCGTGATGGACCGGACCTTCTGGGTGGGATTCGGAGGCTCGACTGTGCAACCTTCTTCCCGACGGCCCGTCCTGGGCCTCTCCGTCGCCTCTGCCGGGGCGGGGCTGCTGACCGGAGTTGCGGCTGCGGTCGGCGCGGGACCGTTCTCGGGCCTACATGCCCAGTCCACATCGCCGGCCGCCGCCCGGCTCACTCCGGTCAGTGCCAGCGTGCTGTTCCCCCGTCCGGCAGTAGGGCCGCCGGTGGTGAAGAACGTGGACGTCTACGATCACAGCGCCGCGCCGGCGCCTCCGGCAGAGGCACCACGCCCCGCGCTGAGCACCGGCGTTGTCGCCCCGGTGCTGCATTCCACCCCCTCGCAGTGTGGCGATGACGGCTGCCATAGCTCGCAGGGCGACGGAGGCGGATCCGGCGGGGACGATTGAGCATGGGTCGGCGTACTCATCCGCTTGATCGCGACCGCGCCATGCTGAGCGTCCGCCGCCGCACCGTTGGCGCGGTGGGCACAGCCGTGGGCCTGACAGGCATCTTCTCGACGGCCGCGGCAATGAGCTTCGCCGGCAATCAGAGCCCCGCGACCGCGTCGTCTCCGGCCGTCCCTCTCGAAGCGGCGCCGGTGCAGACAACCCCACCGCCGCCGCCGGTTGTCATTCGTGTGGTTCACCACCGCGACGACGGTGCCGCAGCGCCACGGCCGCCGGGGCAGGCGCCGGCGCCCGTCGGCGGGTCAGCCGCACCACCCCTTCCCCCACCGCCACCTCCGCTGTGCCACTCCACGCCGAGCCACCCGTGTTGACCGCCGACTCGTTCGCGGCCATGGGGACGATGACAACCGTCGTGGTCGACGACGAGGGGGTCCTCCCGCAGGCTCTGGCGATCGTCCAAGCCGAGATTGCCGAGATCGACCGTGTCTGCAGTCGCTTTCGCGTCGACTCAGAGTTGTCCCGGCTCAATGACTCAGGCGAGGGCGAGGCAGTCGTCCTCTCCGCGCTTCTCGAGGACGCGATCGCCGCCGCCCTCGCTGCCGCCCGTATGACCGGTGGTCTCGTCGACCCTACAGTCGGGCGGGCGCTCCACGACATTGGTTACACGGTCACATTTTCGGACGTCCCGAGCGACGGGCCGGCACTGCGCCTGACCGTCCGCCCGGTGGCGGGGTGGCAGGCGGTCGACTACGACCCGCTGGCGCACACCGTCAGCATCCCTGCTGACGTCTCGCTCGACCTTGGTGCCAGTGGGAAGGCGTGGGCAGCCGACCGCGCCGCGTCCGCAGTCGCCGAGGGATTGGGCATCAGCGTCGCGGTCGACTGCGGGGGTGACATCGCGGTTCGCGGGCCCCTCCACCCGGGCGGCTGGCCGGTGCGGGTCGGCCAGCGCATCGGCGGCGACGACTGGCAAGACGTTGTCGTCTTCGACGGTGGCCTGGCCACCTCGGGGACGGAGGCCCGGCGCTGGCGCCGTGGCGGTGTGGACATCCATCACATCATCGACCCTGCCACCGGCCTGCCGGCGCGCACACCCTGGTCGATGGTCTCGGTCGCCGCGGCCTCCTGCCTGGAGGCGAACGCCGCGGCCACAGCCGCGATCATCTTGGGCGATGCCGCCCCTGGCTGGCTCGAGGATCTCCGCCTGCCCGCTCGCCTCGTCGACAAGGACGGCTGGGTTCGCTTCGCTGGGGGATGGCGCGAGACGTGTTGAGCATGCTTGCCGCCTCGGTCACGACTGTGATGGCCGGCAGTAGCCCCAGCTGGCTCTGGTACGCCACGCGGGGCCTGGGCATGAGCACCCTGATCATCCTCACCGCCACCGTCGTGGTCGGCATCGGCGCTGCTCTGCGCTGGGAGACGCGCAGGAGCCCGCGCTTCGTCACCGCCGACCTACATCGCAATCTGAGCCTGCTCGCGGTCGTGCTGCTGGCGCTGCACATCACCACCACGCTGCTCGACCCGTTCGCCCAGATCAGTGTGCGCGACGCCGTGATTCCCACCGGCGCCGCGTACCGCCCGGTGTGGCTCGGCCTCGGTGTCGTTGCCGCCGAGATGCTAATTGCGGTGGCGGCGAGCAGCCTGCTGCGGTCCCGCGTCGGGCCCCGAACCTGGCGCGTCATCCACTGGTTGGCGTACGCGAGCTGGCCACTGGCGGTCGTCCATGGGCTCGGTACCGGATCCGACTCTCAGGCGGCATGGATGGTCGGGATCGACGCCGCCTGCGTCACCGCGGTAACCGTCGCGGTGGCGCGCCGTTTGCTGCACGGCCGTCTCTCGTCCCTGCCCATCCGGGTGGTCGGCGCCGCGGCGGCGGTTGCGTCGCTGGCGCTGGCGTCCAGCTGGGCGGTGGCCGGGCCGTTGCAGCCGGGCTGGTCGGTGCGGGCGGGCACACCGGTAGTGGTCGCGTCGAAGCCGACGACGGTGCACCCCAGGCCCGGCGGGTTCAGCCACCCTCTTGCCGGAGTGATCGTTCGCGCCAGCAGCGGTACGCAGCTGTCGATGCGCGACATGGTCGACACCGGACTCACTCTGTCGTTGCGCTCGCCGACGAGCACCGAGACCCTTCCCGTGCTCGCCCTCGCTCGAGACGGCCGGCCCATCTGCACGGTGCCCGCCACCGCGGGGACGGTGCTGTACGCCGTCTGCGGAGAGGTGCGCCTGACCATCGCTCTGTATCTCTCCGGCAGTTCGGTCCGTGGTCTGCTCACCACGTCGGGACCGCTCGGATGAGCGCTGCCCTGGCGATTCCCGCGCTCCCACTCGCACCTCCCGCCACAGCCAGCCGCCTGCTGGCCGGACCGGCATGGTCCGCGGGACACGAGCCCCTGCCTGAGCATCGCGGCCGCCTCGGTCCGCGTCCGGAAGGCGGAGAGTGGCTGCTTCGGACGCTGCGGGACAGCGGTCTCAGCGGCCGGGGCGGCGCCTGGTTCCTCACGTGGTGGAAATGGGCATTGATAGCGGAACGATCGCAAGGGCGGTCGGTGGTGGTGGCCAACGCCTCCGAGGGCGAGCCGCTCAGCGCCAAGGACCAGACACTGATGGCGCTGCGGCCGCATCTGATTCTTGACGGCGCCGTCCTGGCCGCCGAAACCGTGGGGGCGCGCGAGGTGGTCGTGTACACCGCGCGCGGTGCCCGTACAGCGCACCATGCGCTGACGCGCGCCCTCGCGGAGCGCCGTCAGGCGCGGCTGAGTGAGCCGCCGATTCGCGTCCTCCGCACCGCGCATCGCTACATCGCCGGCGAGTCGTCGGCGGTGGTGCGGCGAATCTCGGGTGGCCCGGCGAAGCCGCAGTTCGCCCCGCCGAGCCCCTCGCAGCGAGGGATCGGGGGCGAACCAACCCTGGTGCAGAACGTCGAGACCCTCGCCCATGTCGCGCTCATTGCTCGGCGGGGCAGCGCCTGGTTTCGCGAGCTGGGGACGGCCAACTCGCCGGGCAGCGCCCTGATGACCCTGAGCGGCAACGTTGCCATTCCTGGCGTCTATGAGGTCGATCTCGCCAGCGAGATCGCGGCCGTGCTACAGCTCGCGGGGGGCACCACGTCCATCCCGGGTGGGGCTCTGCTGGGAGGGTACTTCGGGACCTGGCACGCCACCGACTCGCTCTCGGATCTGCCTCTCGACACGCACGGGTTGCGCGAACGCCATGGTGCGTCGTTGGGCTGCGGCGTGCTTGCCGTGCTTCCCGAGGATGGCTGCGGGATCATCGAGACCGCGCGCATCCTCACCTACCTCGCCGGCCAGACCGCAGGTCAATGCGGTCCTTGCGTCCACGGGCTGCGGGCCATTGCCGCCACGATGACGAGGGTCGCTGCGTCTGAAGCGACCGCGGCCGACGTCGAGCGCATTCGCCAGTGGATGCGCCTCGTGGAGGGTCGCGGGGCATGCCATCACCCCGACGGGGCGGTCGGCCAACTGGAGAGCGCGCTGAAGGTCTTCGCCGACCACCTTGACGCGCATGTCGACGGACGTCGCTGCATGATCCGGCACGGCTCAGTGTTTCCCCGACCGCCACGCTCGTCACGCAGGTGGCGATAAGCTCCGTGCGGCTGCGTCGATTGCGCGTCAATCCGATTCTCTGCGACGGCGCCGGCTACTGCGCGGAGATCGTGCCCGAGTTGATCTTTCTGGACGACTGGGGCTTCCCGGTGATCGATCCGGTCCCCATCGAGGACGCGACCTGCCTGCAGCACGCCCGCAAGGCGGTGGCCACCTGTCCACGAGTTGCGTTGCTGCTCGAGGACATGGACGCCCCACGGCATTGACCACGCGCTCTCCCGCTGTTCAAGCGATGGTCGTCGGATTGCCGTTCTCTTACCGGTGGCCGGTACCGTGAGAACCGTGAATCCTTCGCATGCCGGGGTACGGATACGGTTTGCCGCCGTCGCTGCAGCGCTCGCCAGCAGCGCTGCGGCGTGCGGCGGCGAGGAACCGAGCCCGCCCGCTGCGAGCGCCAGCAGCAGCTCCCCGCCGGGAGTGGTCACGGTGGCCAAGGGACAGATCATGACCGCCAGCGACGGCGAGGCCGTGACGGTGACTAATGCCACCGCCGTCACCCCCAACGCCAACGCGACTCTGCCTGCGGGAAAGCAGTGTCTGGCAGTGAGCGTCAGCCTGAAGGACAACTCGCAGCTCGGATGGAGCACGCCGCTCGCGCAGATGACCGTGCGCGACTCGGCCGGCCAGATCTACAACTCCAACAACGGACTGGGCATCTGCCCCGTCAGTAGCTCAGGCTTCGTCGAGGGTGTTTTGGCCGGCGATCAGTCCCCCGCGCGGATGATATTTCTGGTGCCGTCGACCGGGCACCTGGTTTTCTACTGGACACCCACACACACCGGTGAGGCACTCCACCAGCCACCGGTTCTGCTCGGCGGCGCGTACCAGTCGCCGCTACGGTAGCCGACGGACCCACCTCAGCCGGCCGGCGTCGACCACCATCTGACAGCGGCTCCTCTGCGCACGCGCCGCCGACTCAAACCGAAACACCTCGCGCACCGTGGACGCCCGCGGCGGCGGCGGGCGCGAGTACATGGCAGTCAACCATGACCAGCACGACGAGTGGCAGGACGGCCGCCGCCACTTCAGCCAACAGTCCATGGCCCGCCTACTCACTCCTGAGGGGCCGCCGTTGCTCACCAACCCGCTCACGGGAGGCATCGCCGCCTAGTTCACCGACGTTGTGAGA